>NZ_WWKH01000583.1:0-15555 GCF_009865595.1 Streptomyces sp. SID1328
ATGGGCCCCTCCGGCTCCGGCAAGTCCACGCTGCTGCACTGCCTCGCCGGGATCGTCCGGCCCGACTCCGGCTCGATCACCTACGCCGGACGCGAGCTGACCACCATGAGCGACGGCGAGCGCAGTGCCCTCAGGCGCGGCGAGTTCGGCTTCGTCTTCCAGTTCGGCCAGCTCGTACCGGAGTTGACCTGCGTGGAGAACGTGGCGCTGCCGCTGCGGCTCAACGGCACCCCGCGCAAGGAGGCGGAACGGGCAGCGCTCACCTGGATGGAGCGCCTTGAGGTGGACGGCCTCCGGCGCAAGCGGCCCGGCGAGGTCTCCGGCGGCCAGGGCCAGCGGGTCGCGGTGGCGCGGGCGCTGGTCACCGGGCCCCGCGTGGTGTTCGCGGACGAGCCGACCGGCGCGCTGGACTCGCTCAACGGCGAGCGGGTGATGGAGCTGCTCACCGACGCCGCCCGCTCGACCAACGCCGCCGTCGTCCTCGTCACCCACGAGGCGCGGGTGGCGGCCTGGTCCGACCGCGAGATCGTCGTGCGCGACGGCCGGTCGCGGGACATGGAGCGCAGCGCATGAGCGTGCGGCAGTACGCCCGTGACCTGAGGATGGGGGCCCGGTTCGCCGTGACCGGGGGGCGCGAGGGGTGGGTCCGTACGGCGCTGACCGCGGTCGGCGTCGGTATGGGCGTGGCGCTGCTGCTGCTCACCACCGCCCTGCCCGGTGTCGTCTCCGCGCGCCACGCGGTGGAGGAGGCCCGCGCCGACTACACCTTCGCCGTGCACCCGCTCCCCAAGGGTGACGACACCCTGCTGCTGGCGGACACCGGCACCTGGTGGCGGACCAAGTCCGTTCGCGGCCGCCTCCTCGAACCCGAGGGCCCGAAGGCCCCGCTGCCGCCGGGCGTGGACCGCTTCCCGGCCAAGGGCGAGATGCTGGTCTCCCCCGCGCTGGGCGAACTCCTCGCCTCCGGCGACGCCGAGCTGCTGCGCGAGCGGCTGCCGTACCGGATCACCGGGACCATCGGGGCGAAGGGGCTGCTCGGTCCGCGCGAACTCGTCTACTACGCGGGCGCCGAGGGACTGAAGCCGAAGGCCGGGGGTGCCCGTACCGAGCGGCTGCGCGCGTTCGGCGACCCGCAGCCGGATACCGCGCAGGCCGACCCGGTGCTGCTGATGATGGTGCTGGTCGTGTTCGTGGTGCTGCTGATGCCGGTCGCGGTGTTCATCGCCGCCGCCGTGCGCTTCGGCGGCGAGCGGCGCGACCGCAGGCTGGCCGCACTGCGGCTGGTGGGTGCCGACGGCCGCACCACCCGCCGGATCGCAGCGGGCGAGGCGCTGGCCGGCTCGCTGATCGGCCTGGTCGTCGGGGCCGGGCTCTTCCTGGCCGGACGGCAGCTCGCCGGGTCGGTGACGGTCATGGGCGAGAGCTTCTACCCCGCCTACCTCGACCCCTCTCCCCTGCTCGCCCTGCTGGTCGCGCTCGCGGTCCCGGCGTGCGCGGTGCTGGTGACGCTGCTGGCCATGCGGGGGGTGGTCATCGAGCCGCTCGGCGTGGTCCGTACCGCCGTGCCCGCCCGGCGCCGGCTGTGGTGGCGGCTGCTGCTGCCGCTGGCCGGGCTGGCGCTGCTCTACCCGATGACCGGCCAGGGGCACTCGGACGGCGACTTCAACCAGTACCTCGTCATCGCCGGTGTCCTGCTGTTCCTGATCGGTGTCACCGCCCTGCTGCCCTGGCTGGTGGAACGCGCCGTCGCCCGGCTCGACCCGGGCCCTCTGTCCTGGCAACTGGCCGTGCGCAGGCTCCAGTTGAGCAGCGGTACGGCGGCGCGTACGGTCAACGGCGTCGCGGTCGCGGTGGCCGGTGCCATCGCGCTCCAGATGCTCTTCGCGGGCGTGCAGGGCCAGTACGAGAAGAACACCGGGAAGGACCCCTCCCGCGCCCAGCTGGAGATCGCCCTCTCCGACCACAGCCGCGTCGGCCCGGCCGCCGCCGCGGTCGCCCGGACCAAGGGGGTGCGGGCCTCGGTCGGGCTGGCCACCGCCTCGCTCGGCGAGAAGCCACGGGACGCGGACGCCGCGCTCGACGTGATCGTGGGTGACTGCGCCTCGCTGCGGGAGCTGGCGCATCTGCCGTCCTGCCGCGACGGCGACACCTTCGCCCTCGCCGGTCCGGAGTACGGCACCGAGTTCGACCGCGCCTCCCGCGACGCCGTGCTCCGTCCCGGCCATGACGCCTACATCGACCCCGGTTACGCCGACGTCCAGGGCCTCTCGGTGCCGGTCGCGGTACCGGAGCACCTGCGCTGGGCGACGGCCCGCGGGGACTCGCTGATGCCCCGCGCCAACGGCCTGCTGGTCACCCCGGCCGCGCTCCCGAAGGCAGCCGGACCCGCGCTGTCCGGCGAGGTCTTCGTACGGATGGACCAGGCGCTGCCGGACGTGCAGGAGTACGTCCGCAACACCGCCGCGCGGGTCGACCCGGTCGCGGACGTCATGGCCGTGACGCCGACCGAGACGTCCGCCCGGTACACCTCGCTGCGCACCGGCATGCTGATCGGCGCCTCCTGCGTGCTGATGCTGATCGGGGCGAGCCTGCTGGTCTCCCAGCTGGAGCAGTTGCGCGAGCGGCGCAAGCTGCTGTCGGCGCTGGTCGCGTTCGGCACCCGGCGCCGCACGCTCGGCCTGTCGGTGCTGTGGCAGTCGGCCCTCCCGATCACGCTGGGCCTGCTGCTGGCCGCGGCGGTGGGCGTGGGCCTCGGCGCGGTGCTGCTGCGGATGTCGGCGGCCGAGGTGACCGTGGTCTGGCCCGACGTCCTGGCGCTGACCGGTGTCGGCGCGGGCGTCGTCCTCGCGGTCACCCTCCTCACCCTGCCACCCCTGCTCCGCATGACCCGCCCCGACGGGCTGCGCACCGAGTAACCGCTCAGTCCGTCGCGCCCACGATCCGTACGGGCAGCGGGGTCATCGCCTCGCGCAGGGCCGCGGCCAGCTCCTCGTACTCGGCGGAGCGGGCCGCGGCCGTGCGCATGGCGAGGGCGATGCGGCGGCTCGGGGCCGGACCGGCGAAGGAGCTGGTGAGGACCTTGCTGCCCCGGGTCGCCTCCAGCCGTATCGCGGTGCGCGGCAGCAGGGTGCAGCCGAGGCCGCCCGCGACCAGCTGGACCAGGGTGGAGAGTCCGGCGGCGGTCGTGGTGACCGGGGCCGCGCCGCCGCCCCGGATCTCCCGGCCGGCCTCCCGGCAGATCTCCAGCGCCTGGTCGCGCAGGCAGTGCCCCTCGTCCAGCAGCAGCAGGTTCAGCTCGCGCAGCGCCTCGCGCGGGATGCCGCTGCGGCAGCCGAGTTCATGGCCGAGCGGGGTGACGAGCACGAAGTCCTCGTCGAACAGCGGGAGTTCGCTCACACCGGGCACACCGAGCGGCACGGCGAGCAGCAGCAGGTCGAGCCGTCCGGAGTGCAGGCCCTCCAGCAGGCTGGCGGTCTGCTCCTCGTGCACCTGGAGGTCGAGCTGGGGATAGCGCTCGTGCACCAGCCGCAGCACGGTCGGCAGCAGATAGGGGGCGACGGTCGGGATGGCGCCGAGCCGCAGCACCCCGGTGAAGGGCGCCCGTACCGCCTCGGCCTCCTCCAGCAGCGCGCCCATCTCGGCCAGCACCGCCTTGGCCCGCACCGCGAGCCGCTCCCCGGCGGTGGAGAGCAGCACCTTGCGGGTCGTACGCTCCACCAGGGCCACGCCGAGGGTCTCCTCCAGCGCGGCGACCGCCCCGGACAGCGCCGGCTGGCTCATCCCGATGGCGGCGGCCGCGTCCCGGAAGTGCAGATGCTCGGCGACCGCGGTGAAGGCCCGCAGCTGCGCCAGGGTCGGCTGCTTCCGCTTGCCACTACTGATGGTCACTGATAGCCACCTCCGATCAACCAGACCGAGTGTAGCTATTTCACTAATCAATCCACCCTGTGCCACCATCGGCCCAGTCCAACCCATGGGAGACATCCCGCAAGCTGGGGTGTCCCCGCGCTGCAAGGAGAGCACGTGCTCACTGTCGGTGACAAGTTCCCCGAGTTCGAACTGACCGCCTGCGTCTCGCTGGAGAAGGGCAAGGAGTTCGAGACGATCGACCACAAGACCTACGAGGGCAAGTGGAAGATCGTCTTCGCGTGGCCCAAGGACTTCACCTTCGTGTGCCCGACCGAGATCGCGGCCTTCGGCAAGCTGAACGACGAGTTCGCCGACCGTGACGCGCAGGTCCTCGGCTTCTCCGGTGACTCCGAGTTCGTCCACCACGCCTGGCGCAAGGACCACCCGGACCTGACCGACCTGCCGTTCCCGATGATGGCGGACTCCAAGCACGAGCTGATGCGCGACCTGGGCATCGAGGGCGAGGACGGCTTCGCCAAGCGCGCCGTCTTCATCGTCGACCAGAACAACGAGATCCAGTTCACCATGGTGACCGCCGGCTCCGTCGGCCGTAACCCCAAGGAGGTCCTGCGGGTCCTCGACGCCCTCCAGACGGACGAGCTGTGCCCGTGCAACTGGAGCAAGGGCGACGAGACCCTCGACCCGGTCGCGCTGCTGGCGGGTGAGTGACCCATGTCGCTCGACTCGCTGAAGTCCCGCGTCCCGGACTACGCCAAGGACCTGAAGCTCAACCTGGGCTCGGTCATCGGCAACTCCGACCTCCCCGCGCAGCAGCTCTGGGGCACCGTGCTGGCGACCGCGATCGCCTCGCGCTCCCCCATCGTGCTGCGTGAGCTGGAGCCGGACGCGAAGGCGGCCCTCTCGCCCGAGGCGTACGACGCGGCCAAGTCCGCCGCCGCCATCATGGCGATGAACAACGTCTTCTACCGCACCCGGCACCTGCTGTCGGACCACGAGTACGGCACCCTGCGCGCCGGTCTGCGGATGAACGTCATCGGCAACCCCGGCGTCGACAAGGTCGACTTCGAGCTGTGGTCCTTCGCGGTCTCCGCGATCAACGGCTGCGGTCTGTGCCTAGACTCGCACGAGCAGGTGCTCCGCAAGGCCGGTGTCGAACGCGAGGTGATCCAGGAGGCGTTCAAGATCGCCTCGGTGATCCAGGCGGTCGGCGTCACCCTCGAGGCCGAGGCCGTCCTCGCCGAGTAGTACCCCGCCCGAAGGCCCCGCTCACACCTGCTGAGCGGGGCCTTCGGTGGTTTCGCGGGCGTCCTCGGGGGCGGTGCCGGCCGGCTCCGCCTCGGCCCGGACGGCGGGCTCGTCCCCGGCCGCCGCGGCCGCCGGGTCCCCGATCTCCGTCGTCGGCCAGTCCTGCTCGGCCGAGTACTTCCGCAGATACCCCACCACCGTGTTCGTCACGGCCACCAGCGGTACGGCGACCACCGCGCCGCCGATGCCGGCCACCATGCCGCCGGCCGCGACCGTGAGGACCACCGCGAGCGGGTGGACCCGCACCGCCCGGCCCAGGATGAACGGCTGGAGCACGTGGCCCTCGATCTGTTGGACCGCGAGCACCACCACCAGCGTCATCAGGGCGGTGAACACACCCTGCGTCACCAGCGCGACGACGATGGCGAGCGCACCGGAGGCGACCGCGCCGACCAGCGGGATGAACGAGAACAGGAAGATGAAGACCGCCAGCGGCACCGCCATCGGCACATCGAGGAAGTAGATGCCGAGGCCGATGAATATGGCGTCGATCAGCGCGACCAGCACCGTGCCGCGCACGTACGCGGTCAGGGTGGCCCAGGCGCGCGGACCGGCACCGGCCACGCCCGGACGGGCGGCAGCGGGCACCAGCTTCAGGAACCACTCCCAGATCCGCCTGCCGTCGTAGAGCAGGAAGAGCGTGGAGAAGAAGACCAGCAGGATGCCGGTCAGCGCCTCGACGACGACCTGGACTCCTTCGAGACCGGCCGACGTTATCTGGTCGGTGTTGGCTCCGACGGCCTCGCGCAGGTTCTTGGCGATCTGGTTGATCTGCTTGTCGGTGACGTGGAACGGGCTCTTCAGCAGCCAGTTGCGCAGATCGTCGATGCCGTTCTGGATCTGGCTGGAGAGGGTGTCGATGTTCTCCATGACCTGCCAGGTCACGAACCAGCCCAGCAGCCCGATGATCACGAAGCCCGATATGGCGGTGAGCGCCGTCGACGGGCCGCGCGGCATGCCGTACCGCATCAGCCGGGCCACGGTCGGCTGGAGCAGCGCGGTCACCAGCAGGGCCACCACGAACGCGAACACCACGAGCTGCACGGCGCTGATGACCCGCATCAGCACCCAGACCGTGCCGGCCAGCACCAGCAGCCGCCAACCCGCCTCGGCCGCGACCCGCACTCCCCACGGCACGGCGTGCGCGGGGTCGGGGCGCTGGGCGGACGGAGCCGGGCGCGGCGCGGGTACGGCCACCGCCTCGGGGGGTCCCTCGGGTCCGGCGTGCTCCTTCTGTACCTCGGCGCGGCGCTCGTCCAGGCGCTCGCTCATCTCGGTCAGTCCGGCACCGAGCCGGCCGAGCCATCCTGGCATTCGCGTCATGTTCCGTACCCTTCCCCCGCGTTCCGGGCCCACTCCGGCGTGCTTCGTCACGCGGGGGAGCCGTGCGAGGACGACCGTACCGCGCGAAAGCCCCTCACCCCGTGAAGGGGGAGGGGCTGCGTGCGGCCGGTGTCACGAGCCGCTCAGTACCAGTGGTTGGCCTGCCAGAAGGTCCACGCCTCGCACGGGCTGCCGTAGCGGCTGTCCATGTAGTTGAGGCCCCACTTGATCTGGGTGGCCGGGTTGGTCTGCCAGTCGGCGCCCACCGAGGACATCTTGGAGCCGGGCAGGGCCTGGAAGAGACCGTAGGCACCGGAGGAGGCGTTCACGGCACGGTAGTTCCAGCTCGACTCGTGGTCGACGATGTTGCTGAAGCACTGGAACTGACCGGCGCCCACCATCTGACGGGCCATGGCCTGGATCTGGGCGACGGAGTAGCTGCTCTGCGGAGCGAAGCTGGAGGCGTCGCGGACGTCGCTGCGGCTGGCGGCGGCGGCAGCCTTGGTCTCGGCCCGCTCCTTCGCCAGCTCGGCCGCCTTCTCGGCGTCCTTCTTCTTGGCGATGGCCGTCTCGGCGGCGGCCTTGCGGGCCGCTGCCTCCGCGTCCTTCTTGGCGCTCGCGTCGGCCGCGATTGCCTGGGCGTCCGCCTGCTGCGTCAGGGACGCGGTCTGAACCTGCGCCTGCTGATCCGCGGGGAGCTCAGCGAGGAGCGTGGTGTCGGCAGCCGTCGGCTCGGCGTCGTTGTTCTGCGCGACGCTGCCCGAGGCAACTCCGACGACGCTTCCTACGGCGGTGACCGCGGTGGCGGAGGCCACTGCGAATCCCCGGACCGAAATCCGGCTCACACGGTTTCCTTCCAGCATCGCCCGCTTCGGTGACCGTGGCGGACGCAATCGTGCCCCCGACACTGGCCTCCCAACTGAAGGGTCACAGGAGACACGGGCCCGGTGGGAACTCCCGCACGGGGAGCGCCGCGTGATGCTCGGGCGGCATACGACGACGCTATGGAGTTGGCGACTTGCTCCGTGGATCGCGCCTGCCGGGGGGCTGGAACGTGCCTCGGGGTACAGGTGTGTCGTATGCGGGGCCTGACAGGACTGAGACTCTGCCGTAACCCGGCGGCGAGTGGCAATTCCGAGTTGCGTGTGAAAGCTCACACCTCGTTTGGCCCAAGGGAATTCAGGAAATACCCGCGCACGCAGACGCCGCCCGGCTAAGCTCTTCGGCTTCTCCGGGCGGCGCCTGTGGTTGTCCGAGGACGGGTCAGATGTGGCCGTCCTCCAGCATTTCGGTCACCAGCGCCGCGATCTGGGACCTTTCGGACCGGTTCAACGTGACGTGCGCGAAGAGCGGATGCCCCTTCAGCTTCTCCACGACGGCCACCACGCCGTCGTAACGGCCGACACGCAGGTTGTCCCGCTGCGCCACGTCATGGGTGAGCACCACCCGCGAGTTGGCGCCGATCCGGGAGAGCACCGTCAGCAGCACGTTGCGCTCCAGCGACTGCGCCTCGTCCACGATCACGAAGGCGTCGTGCAGCGAACGGCCGCGGATGTGGGTGAGCGGGAGGACCTCCAGCATCCCGCGCGCCGTGACCTCCTCGATGACCTCCCGGCTGGTGACCGCGGAGAGCGTGTCGAAGACCGCCTGGGCCCAGGGGCCCATCTTCTCCGACTCGCTGCCCGGCAGATAGCCGAGTTCCTGCCCGCCGACCGCGTACAGCGGCCGGAAGACCATCACCTTCTGGTGCTGGCGGCGCTCCAGGACCGCCTCCAGGCCGGCGCAGAGCGCCAGCGCCGACTTGCCGGTGCCCGCGCGGCCGCCCATGGAGAGGATGCCGACGTCCGGATCGAGCAGCAGGTCGAGCGCGATGCGCTGCTCGGCGCTGCGGCCCTTGATGCCGAACGCCTCCCGGTCGCCGCGCACCAGCCGGACGTTGCCGTCCGGGGTGACGCGGCCGAGTGCCTTGCCGCGCTCGGACTGAATGGTCAGTCCGGTGTGCACGGGCAGCTCGGACGCCTCGGGGACGAACACATGGCCTTCCTCGAAGAGGATGTCCACCTGTTCACCGGGGAGCGTCAGCTCGGACATGCCGGTCCAGCCGGAGGAGTCCGTGATGGCGAGTTCGGCGCGGTACTCCTCGGCCAGCAGCCCGACCGAGGACGCTTTGATCCGGAGCGGCAGGTCCTTCGACACGACGGTGACGTCGAACCCCTCGGCCTGGAGATTCCGGGCCACCGCGAGGATGCGGGAGTCGTTGTCCCCCAGGCGGTAGCCGCTGGGCAGCACGCTGGGGTCCGAGTGGTTGAGCTCGACACGGACGGTTCCGCCGAGTTCCCCGATCGGGATGGGGGCGTCGAGCCGGCCGTACCTGACCCGGTAGTCGTCCAGCAGGCGCAGGGCCTGGCGGGCGAAGTAACCGAGTTCGGGATGGTGCCGCTTGGCCTCCAGCTCGGTGACCACGACGATCGGGAGCACTACCTCGTGCTCCTCGAAGCGGGTCACGGCGTTGGGGTCGGCCAGCAGGACGCTGGTGTCGAGAACATAGGTGCGCCGGTCGGGCTTGTGGCGCTTTGTGCTGGTCACCACGGAAGGACGTACCCCCTCGGATGAGGTCGGGGAGCGACGAAGTGGAACTGGACCGGTCTGAGATCCCCGCGCGCGGCGGGCCGCAGACCGGCCCTCCGCCACTGCTGCCGTGCGTGCGAGGCACGGTCGGGCTGGTGCAAAGGACCTCCCGGGCGGGCGACCCCGTGCCGCCCGCTGAGTCCGACGCCCGTGGTTCGGGTGTCGGCCTGAGAGCGTTATGCCCTCGATCTCGCGCGACCATGCAGAAGCGGCCACCGGCAGGCCGGTGAACTCCTTGTTACTTCCAGGCGAGGCGGGGTACACAGGAGCACCCCGCCGGACGGGTGCCGACGGGGTGCCTGATGTGTCCCGGTGTGTGTCCCGGCGCGGGCGCGGGGCGCCGGTCAGCCGCCGTAGCGGCGGTGCCGGGCGGCGTAGTCGCGCAGGGCGCGCAGGAAGTCGACCTTGCGGAAGGCCGGCCAGAAGACCTCGCAGAAGTAGTACTCCGAGTGGGCGGTCTGCCAGAGCATGAACCCGGAGAGCCGCTGCTCGCCGCTGGTGCGGATGACCAGGTCGGGGTCGGGCTGGGCACCGGTGTAGAGGTGGCGGCCGATCATGTCGACGTCGACGGACTCGGCCAGCTCGGCCATGCTCACGCCCTTGGCCTGGGCGTCGGCCAGCATGGAGCGCACGGCGTCGGCGATCTCCTGGCGGCCGCCGTAGCCGATGGCGACATTGACCACTATGCCGTCGACGTGGGCGGTGCTCTCCTCGGCCTGCTTGAGGGTCTGCTGCATCCCGGCGGGCAGCAGATCGCGGGTGCCGACGTGGTGCACGCGCCAGCGGCCGTCCTCGGCGAGGGTGCGCACGACCCCGTCGATGATGTCGAGTAGGGGGCCCAGCTCGTCCTGCGGCCGGTCGAAGTTGTCCGTGGAGAGCAGCCAGAGGGTGACGACCTTGACGTCGGTCTCGTCGCACCAGCCGAGGAACTCCTCGATCTTCTCGGCGCCGGCCCGGTGGCCGTGGACCGTGCTGGAACCCGCGGCCTTCGCCCAGCGACGGTTGCCGTCCATGATGACGCCGATGTGCTCCGGCACCGACGCGTGGTCCAGGTGACCTTCCACCCGGCGTGCGTAGACCCTGACCAGCAGGCCGCGCAGCTTGTCGCGCAGGTTCACGTGAGAGCCCCTCCAAAACACCGCGGTTGCGGTTCCCGCGGACGCCGAGCCTACCCGCGCCGCGCACGCCCAAGAAAAACGGGCCGGTCCGTGGGGGGGGAGACGGACCGGCCCGAGGGGGGGTTTCCACCATAACCCTTCGTGAGGGCGGAAGCGTGCCCCGGCGCGCCACAACTACGCTGCGGAGTCACCCGGCGACGCGGCGGTGAGCGCGGAATGCTTGGTTCAGGGGTGTGCGGTGGCCGATTCACATCGGATTCCCAGGCGATCCGTCCTCCCGGCGAACGATCATCAGGTTTTTACGCCACTTCAGTGACCCCGGCGGGCCCGGTCCGGTGTCCCTCCCACGGACGACCCCGCCGACGAACGGTGACTTGACCATTCCGCTAAGCGACGGCCCCGGCGACGGCCGGTTTCCGCACCACGAACAGATGGCGCGTGCTGTGCGCCACGAAGGGGCCGCCCGCCGTGATCTCCCCGTGCAGCGCCCGCAGCCGCTCCTCGTACGCCTCGACGGTGAAGCCCGGCACCATCCAGATCACCTTGCGCAGGAAGTGCACGACGGCGGCGATGTCGTGGAACTCCATCCGCAGCCGCGCCGTCCGGAGCTCCTCGACCTCCAGCCCGGCGGCCTCCGCCCCGTCCCGCTCCCGCTCGGGGTCCCGGCCCCCGCGCACCGCCTCCGGCTGCGGCCCGAGGAAGTACTCCACCAGCTCGAACGCGCTCGCCGGTCCGACATGCTGGGCGAAGTAGGTGCCTCCCGGCCGGAGCACCCGTGTGATCTCGGGCCAGTCGGGGGTCACGGGGTGCCGGCTCAGGACCAGGTCGAAACTCGCGTCGGCGAAGGGCAGGGGCGCGGCGTCCGGTGCGGCGACGACCACCGCTCCGTGCGGGGCGAGCAGTGCGGTCGCCCTGGCCACGTTCGGCGGCCAGCCCTCGGTGGCCGCGAGCACGGTGGGGCGGGCCGGGGCGGCCTGCCTCAGTGCGAAGTCGAGTACCTCGCCGCCGCCGGTCTGGAGGTCGAGCGCCGCCCGCGCCCGCGCCAGCCGCTCCCCCGCCGAACGGGCGTAGCCCCACTCCGGCCGCTCCTCCGTGGCCCGGCCCGCGAACCAGGAGAAGTCCCAGCCGTCGGTGGGCACGGCGGCGCCTTCGGCCACCAGCTCCTCGAAAGTCCTGTCCATGGGGGCATGGTCCTGGAGCCGTGGGCCGGGCGTCACGGGGTTTTCGCGGCCGGGCCGTCGAGGACCAGGAGCAGGAACCCCTCCTCGTCGGGCTCTCCCACCCGCGTGAAGCCGTGCTTCTCCAGCAGGGCGACGGAGGCGGTGTTGCCGGCGAAGGGGTCGGCGTACAGGGGGCGTACGGGCTCCTCCTCGGTGAGGAAGCGGCCGAGGGCGCGGCTGCCTATGCCCCGGCGCCAGTAGCGGCGGCCCAGCCAGTAGCCGACGAAGCGTCTGCCTCCTTGCGTCCAGGAGACGACGTTGCCCGCGACCTCGCCGTCCACGGTGACCGTCCGCACCAGGCAGTCGGGGTCGGGGAAGATGCGGGTGCGCCAGTGGGTGAGGAAGGCGTCACGGGGGCGCGGGGTGAACCGGGACCTGCGGACGGCTTCCGGGTCGTGCTCGAAGGCGAGGAAGATCTCGAGGTGGTCCTCGGTCACGCCGCGCAGGCGTACGTCTTCTGGCTCGGCTGTCATGGTCCGGAGTGTGGCAGGGGGCACTGACAATCGCGTGCGGCCTGTGGACGGTGGGTACGGTCCCGGCGGAGGTGGGGCGGGATGGCGCGCTGGCGGGACGGGCACGGGACTCTGACGGTGCATCGGCCGGGGGGTGAGGTGTGTGTCCCGGTGGAGCTGGCGGTGTCCTACCGGGCGCGGACCCGGGGGCTGCTCGGGCGGGACGCGGTGGAGGGGGCGCTGCTGCTGTCGCCGGCCGCGAGTGTGCACACCTTCGGGATGCGGATGGCCATCGACGTGGCGTACCTGGACCGTTCGCTGCGGGTGCTGGCGGTACGCACGATGGTGCCGGGGCGGCTGGGCCTGCCCCGGCTCCGGTCCCGGCACGTACTGGAGGCCGGGGCCGGGGTGATGGCGGGGTGGGGGCTGGTGGCGGGGATGTCGGTGTCGGTGGGGTAGGGCCTACTGGGCGGTGCGGGGGAAGGAGACCTCCACGCGGCGGTTCTTCTTGCGGCCCGCTTCGGTGGAGTTGTCGGCGATGGGGTACTGCTCGCCGTAGCCGCGCACCTCGAAGGTGACGTCGGGGGCGTTGAGGTCCTGGTCGAGTACGGCCTGTACGGCGTTGGCCCGGCGCTTGGAGAGGACGTCGCCGTGGGCGGAGGAGCCGAGGTTGTCGGTGAAGCCGAAGACGCGGACGCGGGTGGCCTTCTGCTTCTGGATCTCCTCGGCGATGGCGGTGATGCGGGCGCGGGCCTCCGGGCCGAGTCTGGCGCTGTCCTTGCCGAAGAGGACTTCTGCCTGGAGGGCGAAGGTGACGTCGGCGTTGGTGTCCTCGCGGCGCTCGTCCCCGCTCTGGTCCTCGACGACCGACTTGATGTCCAGCACCTTCGCTCCCGCGAGCGTGGCACCCTCCGGCAGCTTCAGGTCCGGATCGGTGGGGTCCACCTTCACAGGCGCGGCAGCACTCGGCTCCGTACCGGGCGGCTCACTGGGCCCGTCCGCGAGGGCGGGGGTCAGGGGGGTGAGAAGGGCCGCGGTGGCAGCGGTCACGAGGAGGCGGGCGAGACGGGTGGTGGTCACGGGGGGCCTCAGTCGGAGATTTTGAAAGTGGCGGTCGGGAAAGTGGGCAGCTGGAAGTCGACTTCCGACGTGTTCTCCGGAGGCGCCGGGAACTGCATGAAGACCGCGAGTGTGGCACCGGACTTGAGGGCCGAGAAACCCGTCGTCGTCAGGGGGCGTCCGTCCGTGTCGCGCAGGACGTAATAACGCTTCTTGCCCTTCGGGTCGACGAGGGTCGCGCCTCCGAGTGACCTGCCGTTTCGGATGATCTCTGTTTCGTCGCCGCTCAGGGCCGACGGAATGACGAGGTCCTTGGCGCCGTCGTTCCGCAGATCACCGTTGACCGTGACGAAGCCTCCCGAGTCACGCTTCGCGGAAGTGATCTGGAGAGTGAGCCCGTCCGATCCCTTCAGCTCCGCCAGCGGGTCGTCCGACTGCCCTTCCTGCGTACTCGGATTCGAGCCACCCGACTTGGTGGCGGAGGCGGAGGCGTCCGGCTTCTTGTCATCGCCGCCACCACCTCCGCAGCCCACCGCACCAAGGGCAAGGACGGCAGCTACGGACAGGGCTGCCACACCCCTGGCGGTCCGCCGCCCGGTGAAACGCATACTCATGGCTGAAATCCTTTACGCGTCGATCGCCTGTCAGTCGGCGGCCAGGTGGACATCGAAGAGATCCTGCGGCTCGGGCAGATGAGTGAGATCGTGCGGGTTCAGCTCCCAATCACGGTCCTTGCAGGAAAGTCGCGGCAGCACGTCACCGTGCGACCCTTCTCCAGGCTTCTCGAACGTGCAGAGGGGTTCGATCACGGCCCTCGCGGACGCCGTCGACTTGAAATTCTCCGTGCCTGGGACGATGGAATGACCAACCGACTTATCGGTTTTGGCCTCGACCGTGAAGGCGAGCGGTCCGTCCTGTGCGCACCGTGCGTCGGCCTCGTTCTGGGCCGCCAGTTCGTCGGCCCGCCAGCAGGAGTCCGGCAGCGGCGCCTCACCGTCGAAGACGGCCCCCCACTTGGTGGGGTCCAGAATGTCGTCGACCCATTTCCCCACCAGCAGATCGCGCCTGTCCTGGGCCGCCGCCAGGGCGGCCGCATCGGCCGCGGTCTGAGCACCGCCGCGGTTCACCGAGGCCTGGCCGACCGCGAGATAGGCCAACGCGAGAAAGAGCAGGCCCGCCACCACGGTGATGTAGATGGGGAAGGCCTGCCCTGTGTCCCGGCGGAAGCGCGCTCCGGTCAGCCGCCGGTCACCTCGGAGATCTTCTGGGTGATCGCGTCGAAGATCGACTGGCCGATACTCGTACCCGTGATCGCCAGGACGATCGCCACGACCACCGCGATGATGCCGAGGTATTCCACCGCGGTCTGCCCCACGTCGCTGCGGGCGGCGCGGGCCCGCAGGCTCGCAATGGCGGTGTTGAACCAAGCGCTCATGGTGTTCCCCTCCGCATTTGTCTCCGATCCGCGCACCGTACGGCGGTAAGAGGAGACGGGCCCAGGGTCCGGGGGCCCAGGTTTGGGCCCAGTGGGGGCGGGTGGCGGGCACTTCACGCCACCCCCAACCACTTCGCCGTCGCCTGGGATCTGTTGGTGGTGTGGAGTTTGGCGAAAATGTGGTTGATGTGGTTCTTGACGGTTTTCTCGCTGATGAAGCAGGCGGCGGCGATCTGATGGTTCGTCATGCCGGATGCGACGAGGTCCATGATCTCCGCCTCCCTGGTGCTCAGTTGAAAACTCGACCGGAATGACTGTCCCACAGAGGATTGCATGTGCGAAAGGGTTTTTGCAGACATCTCCCAGGGAGAAGTGGGACGTTCGCGTTCCACGTGTGCACTCGCACCTGGCCCCACCGCCGGAGGCAACAGCGCGCGCACCGCCCCCGGCGTCACATGCGGACGCCCCTCGCACACATCCCGCACCGCCCGCACCAACTGCTCCGTGTCGAATTCCCCGTGCACCAGATATCCCCCCGCCCCCAGCCGCAAAGCCTCCCGCACGGTCTCCGTCTCATGGCTGTAGGTCAGCATCATGACGGGCGCCAGCCGGACCAGGTGGGGCAATGCCGAGATTCCGTCGACACCCGGCATCCGGACGTCGAGGAGGACGACGTCCGGCCGGTGCGCCAGCGCGGCCTCGTACGCCTCGCGCCCGTCCGCCGCCTCGGCCACCACGGTGGTGTCCTCGCGGCCGGAGAGCAGCGCGGTGAGGCCGGCGCGGACCACGGGGTTGTCGTCGGCGACCACGAGACGCAGCGGGCCGGTGGGGGGTGGGAACCGCATCGGAGTCTCCTTTCGCGGGTTCATCCGGGCAGGGGGAGGTCGACGCCGATCTCGGTACCGGACGCGTGCGCACCCCGGCCGATACGGATATGCGCCCCCGCCGAGGCGGCCCGCTCCACCATGCCGAGCAGCCCGAAGTGACCTTCGGCCCGCAGGGTTTGGAGAGTGACGCCCGCCGGGAGTCCCTTGCCGTCGTCGTGGACCGAGAGGCGGAGGCGGCCGTCCTGGACGCCCGCCGTCACGACGACCCGGGTGGCGTTCGCGTGGCGATGGGCGTTGTCGAGGGCCTCGGCGGTGAGC
>NZ_WWKH01000584.1:0-20835 GCF_009865595.1 Streptomyces sp. SID1328
TGGCGAACGCGGACAGCTGGTCCACCATCGTGTTGATGGTGTCCTTCAGCTGCAGAATCTCACCCCGGGCATCCACGGTGATCTTCTGCGAGAGGTCGCCCTTGGCGACGGCGGTGGTCACCTGTGCGATGTTGCGGACCTGGTCGGTGAGGTTGCCGGCCATGAAGTTCACCGAGTCGGTCAGATCCCGCCACACGCCGCCCACGCCCGGCACCTGAGCCTGGCCGCCCAGCCGGCCCTCGCTGCCGACCTCGCGGGCCACGCGGGTGACCTCGTCGGCGAACGACGAGAGCTGGTCGACCATCGTGTTGACGGTGTCCTTCAGCTCCAGGATCTCCCCGCGCGCATCGACGTCGATCTTCTGCGACAGGTCGCCCTTGGCGACCGCGGTGGCCACCTGCGCGATGTCCCGCACCTGGGTCGTGAGGTTGCCCGCCATCGCGTTGACCGAGTCGGTCAGGTCGGCCCAGGTGCCCGAGACGCCCGGAACCTCTGCCTGGCCGCCCAGGGTGCCCTCGGTGCCCACCTCGCGGGCCACCCGGGTGACCTCGGAGGTGAACAGGGACAGCTGATCGACCATGCCGTTGAACACGGTGGCGATCTCCCCCATGAGACCGTCGGCCTCATCGGGCAGCCGGGTGCCGAAGTCACCGTCGCGCACCGCCGTCAGCCCCGCCAGCAACTGGCGCAGCTCCGGCTCCGCGACCTTCCCACCGGCCCGCGCCGGCCTGGAGCGGGGCACGGGGCGCGACGCCTCAACCGACGCCTCAGGCATGATCCATCCTCATTCCACCTGGCAGCAGGACGCCGGGGCGACCCGTCAGACGACCGGCCCCGCAGTCTCTTCACCACCGGGCCCCACATCCCCCGAGAACCTTTTACATGGGGAAAGTATTTAGTACGGCATTCAGCGCCCGTGCGGCAAGTGGACACCGACCCGGGCAGCGACGGTGCCCTGTACACCTAACGGGCGAGCCGCCCCTGGTCCTGGGCAAACCGGGCATAAGCTGTCCGGGCTCGCTCAGGGAGTGACCAGGCACACATGTGGCATCCGCAGCAGCGCTCTTGTCGTCCCGGTCACGGGCGCAGCGCCAAGGCCCCGAGCTGGAGGTGGCGGTGAGCAGCGCTGTGCCCCGGGACGCACGAGCCCCCCGGCGGGCTTGGGGCGGCAATGCCCGCGCCGTACCGCAGAAGCAGGTCATGTTGTCGGCGGAGGGCGTGTGGTTGACTGGCTGGGCCAAGGGGGCTGTGCGGGCGCATCACTGACGGTTCCGTCCGACCGGATGAGCCCCGCGCATCGGGGCACGGGTGCGGGGAGCGGCGGACGACGGTTGCTGATCATTTCTGCCCGCCCGGCTCGCAGTATCTGATCTCGGAGTTGCAGAGCATGGACGAGAAGGCAGCCCGGCCGCACACCTCGCACGACGTCCGTACGGTGCGGGCGGCTCTGGAACGCCTCGAAGCACGATGGGAGCGGCAGCAGCGCTCGGCGCCCCTCGTCTCCTCCTCGCAACTGCGCCTCCTGTACGCGCTCGAATCCGCGGCAGGTAGCAACCTGCGTGAGCTGTGCGTGGCCCTCGACTCCGCGGCTCCCGCTCTCAGTCGCCTGTGTGCCCGGCTCGAGGCGATGGGCTTGATCAAGCGGGCCTCCAGCGCCAGGAGCCGCAGGGAGATCGAGTTGTATCTGACCGGCCGCGCCACGGCCTATCTCAGGGAGCTGCGGAAGGAGAGGGAGCAGTTCCTGGCCACCGTGCTCGATGCCATGCCTGACGGCGAACGCGCCGCGCTGGTCAAAGGGATGGATGGCCTGCGCCGCGCACTGGACCCTCCTAGACCGGGTTATACGGGAAATCCCGTGATCCGCTCGGCGTGAGCAGAAGAGGGCCGGGGCGCGGTACGCCCACGAGGCGTGCTGGGCCGCGGGAAATTCCTGCCGCACCGGGAATGCCCGCCGGGCCGGTGTGGTTGAACAGACCGTGATGGTGAAGGGGACAGTGTCCCCGGGCCTCATCCATTGCCTGCAGGGACGATCTGCAGAGCCTTTCGCCGCGTAGGCGACCGCCCTTCACGATCACAACCCTTTCGCGGCAGTCCCGGCCGGCATGACGGCCGGGACTGCCGCTTTTTCAGTCCGGAATGCCGAGTGCGGTGCCCGGCCGGCAGTCAGTGCATGACCTTTTGCCGTACGGACAGGGATGGCCAAGTGCAGGTCATGTTCGCCCATATCGCTTGTCGACAGATGTGTCGCGGGCACACTGGTGCACAGGGGGATGGAACCCTGCGGCCGGAAAACGGTTCAGGGTCCAGTGCTGCCCGCGCAGCGGGACGTGCGCGGGGCCGAGCAGGGGGAAGCACGTGACGCAACCGTGGTCCGAGCAACGGGACCGGAGGGCTCCGCTCGCCGCGAAGGGCGGGCGGTCGCCGGTCGTGGTGATCGGGGCCGGCCCCTACGGTCTGTCGGTGGCCGCGCATCTGCGTGCCCAGGGGGCAGAGGTGCGGGTGTTCGGGGAGGTGATGGGGAGTTGGCGGCACGCGATGGCCACCGGCATGTTCCTGAAGTCGACGCCGGACGCCACCGATCTCTCGGCGCCGGTGGCAGGGGCAAGGCTGGCGGACTACTGCCGTGCGCAGGGCCAGGATGAGCTGACCGAGCTGACGCCGATCCCGTGCGCCACCTTCGTGGCCTACGGGCAGTGGTTCGCCGACCGCTACGTCGGTGAGGTGGAGCAGTCGCGGATCACCTCGGTGGAGCGCGGCCCTGCGGGCTTCGTCGTGCAGGCAGAGGGCGGGGAAGAGTTCGCCGCCTCGGCGGTGGTGGTGGCCACCGGGCTGTCGGAACTCGCCCACGTACCCGAACAGTTCAGGGCGCTGACACCGGGCGGCCCGCATCCGGACGGTCTGGTGTCGCACACCAGCCAGCACCAGGACCTGGCCCGGTACGCCGGGCAGCGGGTGGCGGTGATCGGTGGTGGCCAGTCGGCACTGGAAAGTGCTGCGCTGCTGCACGAAGCCCGCGCGATCCCCACCGTCCTGGTTCGCGAGCGCCGGGTGCTGTGGGGCGAACTGCCGGAACCGGACAGACCGTTGTCCCACCGGGTGGTGCGGCCGTCGGCGGCGCTGGGAACGGGCTGGAGTCTGCTGGCGGTCAGCCGGGCGCCGGGGGCGGTGCGCCGGCTGCCGGCAGCCGCCCGCATGTATCTGTTCCATCGAGCGCTCGGCCCCTCCGGTGGCTGGTGGCTCCGTGAGCGGGTCGAGGGCATCGTGCCGGTGCGTACCGGCTGCTCGGTCGACGGGGTGGAGGCCGACCGGAGCGGCGGCGCCCTGCTGCGACTCTCCGGTCCGGGACCGGACGTCCTGAACGTGGATCATGTGCTGGCCGCCACCGGCTACCGGCTCGATCTGGAACGGCTTCCCTTCCTCGCGGCGTCCTTGCGGCGAGAGGTGCGGCGGGCCGGGGGCAGCGCGGCCCCGCGCCTGTCCGCCGCCTTCGAGTCCAGCGTGCCCCGGCTGTACTTCACCGGCTCGCTGACCGCGCCCTGTTTCGGCCCGGTGATGCGGTTCGTGGCCGGCACCGCCTTTGCCGCCACCCGCATCAGCCGGCATCTCACCCGCGACGCCCTGCGTCCTTGATCACGGCGTTCCGGGGGCCACGCACCTCAGGCGGAGGGCGCTCCGCGCAGCACCCGGCGCACGGCGTACACGACAGCGCCCGCGGCCACGACCGAGGCGCCCGCGATCACTGAGTCGGCGGGCAGGGCGAAGGCGAGCACGAGGCACCCCAGCAGCCCGGCGGCGGGAACGATCCGGGCCGGGCGTCCCTCCTGCGGAGAGAGGGTGAGCGCGGAGGCGTTGGCGACGGCGTAGTAGACCAGCACGCCGAACGAGGAGAAGCCGATCGCGCCGCGCACGTCCGTGAACGCGACCAGGACGACGACGACCGTCCCCACCAGCAACTCGGCCCGGTGCGGCACCTTGAACCGAGGATGCACCGCGGACAGCCGGCGCGGCAGGTGACCGTCACGGGCCATCGCCAGCGTGGTCCGCGACACCCCCAGGATCAGTGCCAGCAGCGAGCCGAGCGCCGCCACGGCGGCTCCCACCCGTACCACCGGCACCAGCCAGTCGGCTCCCGCTTCTCGCACGACGTCCGACAGCGGTGCGACGGTCGTCCCCAGCCGGCCGGGACCGAGCACCAGCAGCCCGCTGACCGCCACCAGGGCGTAGACGACGAGCGTGATCGCCAGAGCGACCGGGATCGCGCGCGGGACGGTGCGCGCCGGGTCGCGCACCTCATCGCCCAGCGTGGCGATCCTGGCGTACCCCGCGAACGCGAAGAAGAGCAGACCGCCGGCCTGCAGCACCCCGTTCCACGACGCGTCGGCCCCGACATCCAGACGGGTCGCGTCCACCGCCCCCGACACCCACGACGTGATCACGATCGCTGTGAGCACCGCCAGCACGATCGCGACGATGACGCGCGTCAGCCATGCGGTCTTCTGCATCCCGGCGTAGTTCACCGCCGTCAGCGTCACCACCGCCGCGATCGCCACCGCATGCGCCTGTCCCGGCCATACGTACGCGCCGGCAGTGAGCGCCATCGCCGCGCACGAGGCCGTCTTGCCGACGACGAAGCACCAGCCGGCCAGGTACCCCCAGAACTCACCGAGGCGCTCACGTCCGTAGACGTAAGTGCCGCCCGACACCGGATACCGGGCTGCGAGGCGGGCCGACGACGTCGCGTTGCAGTAGGCGACCACCGCCGCGAGCGCCAGGCCGACCAGCAGCGCCGAACCAGCGGCCCGCGCCGCGGGAGCCAGCGCCGCGAACACTCCGGCGCCGAGCATCGACCCCAGGCCGACAATCACCGCATCCCGCACACCCAGGCTCCGGACCAGCTCATCCGGCGCCGCAGTCGGTCGTGGTCTCGCCCTCACGGCCATGCCTCTCCACACGATTACGCGCCCCGACATCGAAGCACGACGGCAAGGGGGGACACAGCACGAGAAGGACACCGCCTCGTGAACAGATGGCTGGCGGTGTCTGTCGCCGGCCGGCAGACGTGCACTCTCGGATGTCGGGCCGCAGGCTGGAGGAATGACCAGCACTCGCGTGATCGTGGGCCCCCCGGACCCTGAGACCGGCCGCAAGGTGCAGATCGGCGATCGGGTCGTCGGGCACGCGTTCGCCGTACGGGACGTGGCCGCCTTCATGCAGGAGGCGGGGCTCCACGACTGGGACGAGCTGGACGTGGTCCGGTCGGAGCTGATCGAGTGGCGCGGGGGCGGACCGGAGCACTGGTAGGCCGGAGGCCACCTGCTGGTTCAGCCGTCCCAGACCCACTCGGCCACCTCGGGCATGTCGGCACCGTGCGCGCGGATCCACGCCGCGTGGCGGGTGCGCTCGGCGGCCATCGCCTGGCGCACGGCGGCGGCACGGACCGCGAGCCCCGGTACCCGGTCGATGACGTCCATGACGAGGCGGTAACGGTCGAGGTCGTTCCGGACGACCATGTCGAACGGCGTGGTCGTGGTGCCCGACTCCTTGTAGCCCCGCACATGGAGGTTCGCGTGGCCGGTACGCCGGTAGGCGAGACGGTGCACGAGCCACGGGTAGCCGTGGTAGGCGAAGATCACCGGCTTGTCCGTCGTGAACAGACCGTCGTACTCGAAGTCCGTCATGCCGTGCGGGTGTTCCTCGTGGGGGAGCAGCCTGGTCATGTCCACCACGTTCACCACCCGCACCCGCAGTTCGGGCAGGTGACGGCGCAACAGCTGGGCGGCGGCCAGCACTTCGAGGGTGGGCACGTCACCGGCGCAGGCCAGCACCACGTCCGGCTCGCCCCCGTTCTCGGAGCCGGCCCATTCCCAGATCCCCGCGCCGCGCGCACAGTGGACGCGCGCCTCGTCCATGCTGAGCCAGTCGAAGCAGGGCTGCTTGCCCGCTACGACGACGTTCACGTAGTCGCGGCTGCGCAGGACGTGATCGGTCACCGACAACAGGGTGTTGGCGTCCGGCGGGAGGTAGACGCGGACCACGGCGGGGCTCTTGTTGAGGACATGGTCGACGAAACCGGGGTCCTGGTGGGAGAAGCCGTTGTGGTCCTGGCGCCACACATGCGATGTCAGCAGGTAGTTCAGGGACGGGATGGGGGCGCGCCACGGCAGATCGCGGGCGGTCCTGAGCCACTTGATGTGCTGGCTGACCATCGAGTCGACGATGTGCACGAAGGCTTCGTAGCAGGAGAACAGGCCGTGCCGACCGGTGAGCACATAGCCCTCGAGCCAGCCCTGGCAGAGGTGTTCGGAGAGCACCTCCATGACCCGGCCGTGCCGCTCCAGATGCTCGTCGACCGGCAGGATCGCCGCCTGCCACGCCTTGCCGCTGACGTCGTACACGGCATCGAGCCGGTTGGACGCGGTCTCGTCCGGCCCCACCAGCCGGAAGTCCCGGCGGGTCCGGGTGTCCTTCATGACCTGCCGCAGCAGGGTGCCGACGACACGGGTGGGCTCGTGCAGGGTGACGCCCGGCTTGTCGACGGGTACGGCGATCGCTTCCAGGTCGGGCAGGGGCAGCTCGCGGGTCAGCAGACCGCCGTTCGCGTGCGGAGTGGCGCCCAGGCGCCTCTCGCCCGCCGGTACGCAGGACAGGACCTCCGGCGCGGGACGACCGTCGGCACCGAACAGTTCCTCGGGCCGGTACGAGCGCATCCAGCGTTCCAACTGGGCCAGGTGCTCGGGGTTGCCGCGGACCCCGGCGAGCGGCACCTGATGGGACCGCCAGGTGCCCTCGACCGGGAGACCGTCGACCTCGGCGGGACCGGTCCAGCCCTTGGGGGTGCGCATCACGATCACCGGCCAGTGCACGCGCTCGGTGACGCCCTCACCGCGCGCGGACTCCTGCATGAGGGAGATGCGGTCCAGCGCATCGTCCATGGCCGCCGCCATGGCGCGGTGCACTTCGGCCGGATGGTGGCCGCTCACCTGAATGGGCTCGTACCCGTACCCGCGCAGCAGCGCCTCGAGCTCCTGCTCGGGCAGGCGGGACAGCACGGTCGGGTTGGCGATCTTGTACCCGTTGAGGTGCAGGACGGGCAGGACCGCGCCGTCGTGCACCGGGTCGAGGAACTTGTCGGAGTGCCAGGACGCGGCGAGCGGTCCTGTCTCCGCCTCGCCGTCCCCGATGACGCAGGCCACCACGAGTCCCGGGTTGTCGAAGGCGGCGCCGTAGGCGTGGGCCAGGGAGTAGCCGAGCTCGCCGCCCTCGTGGATCGAGCCAGGCGTCTCCGGAGCCACATGGCTGGGTACGCCACCGGGGAAGGAGAACTGCCGGAACAGCCGCGCCATGCCCTCCGCGTCCCGCGGCACGTCGGGGTACGTCTCGCTGTAGCTGCCGTCCAGCCAGGAGCCGGCCAGGACGGCCGGCCCTCCGTGCCCCGGCCCCCAGACGCACAGTGCGTCCAGACCGCGGTTCTTGATCACCCGGTTCAGGTGCGTGTACACCAGGTTGAGTCCCGGAGACGTGCCCCAGTGGCCGAGCAGCCGCGGCTTGATGTGTTCCGGCCGCAGCGGCTCGGTGAGCAGGGGGTTGTCCATCAGGTAGATCTGGCCCACGGCCAGGTAGTTGGCGGCGCGCCAGTGCGCGTCCAGACCGCGCAGCTCCTCGTCGGTGAGAGTGGTCGCGGCGGTGTGGTCGTCCTTCGGCATCGCATCTCCGGAGTCGTCATCCATGAACGGACAGTGTGCCGGGAAGATCAGGAATGTTCCGGTATGACGGCCACTGGGTACGCGACGCGGTGCAGCACCCCGTATGTGACCCCGCCCGGTGAAGGCCGGGGGCGGATGCGAGGCCGGGGCCCCAAGGCGGACTGCGCCCGCGGGGGAGCAACCCGCCCCCGGAATGTGTCCGGTGCCCACGGCCACGTGCGGCCGCCCCGGCTCACCCGCGCAGCCCGACTCGCCGGGTACACCACCCGGCGATACGTTGGTGGACGGGGCCGGGCGGAGGTCCCTGTCGGCCCGGCGGAATCGGACAGGGTTCCAAGGGCGGTGGCCGGCGTGACGGAAGCGCAGCACTTCGACGGCATGACGATCGGCACAGGTGCGGATGCGGGTGGTGGCGTCATTGCCCGACGGGGGCGTTCCGCATGCGCCTGGCGGGTCTCGGTGAACTCCGGCACCACGACGGGCCCTGACACCGCGGGACTGGTGCCCGGGATCCGGCGGCCGGGACACGAGTCCGGCGCACTCCCTTTCGGCAGCGACCCCTCCGGTCCGGCCCCGGACGCCCAGTGAAAGGTCGACGACCTGGACAACCTCTGCGCCGTCGACACGGGCTTCGTCCCGAGGGTTCCCGGACGAGGGCGGCCCGGTACCGGCACCCGGCACCGTGCGTCACGTGGACGCTGACCAGGCACTCGTCGATGCGGTACGTACGGGCGGGGCGCGGCGGAGTACCGGCAAGGAGACCTGCGCGCCGAACTCCGTGGAGGTGGCTCAGCCGCCGGTCCTGTCCAGGGCGCTCTGCAGGGAACGTATGTAACCGCCACTGGTGTAGGTCGCCCCGGACACGGCGTCTATCCGGGCGCTCTGGGCATCGAGCGCCTCGCCGGTCAACCGTGGCACCGCGTAGGCGGCGATCTCGCGATCCCGCGGGTTGGCGTCCGGAACACGTACGGCGGTGACAGCCGTCAGCTTGCCCCCACTGATGGTGATACGGACCTGCACCGGCCCGTACCGGGTGTTGAGCGTGTCACCCGTGAACGTGCCCGACCGCTTTGTGGCATCACCGTGCCCCGGGGAGGTACCGGCGGGGAGCTGACCGGCCACCGCGGGTGCGGGAGGCTGATGCGGTTTCAGGGCGAGCAGCATCGTGATGACCGCCGTCGTCGTGGCGAGGGTGAAGAAAGTGCGGCGCATGAGCGTCTCCGGCGGGAAGTGCGGGTGGGAACGGGGAGCGTCGACCAGCGGCGTGCTGAAGACGCCCCTAGAGGGAGAAGGACTCGCTGTGGATGCGGCGGGCGGGAACCCCGGCCGCCCGCAGGGCCGTGTGCGCCGCCCCGGCCATTCCAGGTGGTCCGCACACGTAGCAGTCACGGCCGGCCACGTCCGGTACGAGAGCCTGGAGCGTCGGCGGGTCGAGGGGAATCCGGTAGGCCGCCGGTTCGCTCACCGAGAGATGGAGCCGTGCGCCGCGCTCCCTTGCCAGCGCCTCGAGTTCGCCGCGCAGGACCAGGTCCTCGGGCCGCCGCGCCCAGTACACCAGCACAGGATCGCCGGGGAGCGTCTCGAACAGCGTCCGCAACGGAGTGATGCCCACCCCGCCCGCCAGCAGCAGCGTCCGCGTGCCACGAGCGCGGTCGCCGGTCAGGGCGCCGTACGGCCCCTCCGCCCAGACCCGGGTGCCGGGGCGCAGCCGCGCCAGCCGGGCACTGTGGTTCCCGGCGGCTTTGACGGTGATTCTCAGCCCGCTCCCGTCGGCCGGCGCCGACAGCGAGTACGGCGACGCGGTCCACCGCATGCCCGGAACCATGAACCGCCACCGCATGAACTGTCCCGGACGGACACGGAGTTCCTCAAGACGGCGACCCGTGATCCGCACCGAAACCACCCCCGGTCCCTCGGCCCGCACCTCGGCGACCCGCAGCCGATGCCGGCGGGACAGCCGGACGGGCTTGATCACCCGGAACCAGGAGACCAGCCCGGCGACCACGCCGTACAGGGCGTACCAGCACGCCTGTGCTGCGAAGTTCCCGGCGAAGTCGGCGCCGGTGGACAACTGATGGCCGAAAGCGAGGAACACCGCGGCATAGGTCGCCAGATGCAGGTAGTACCAGGTCTCGTGACTGAGCCGGGCGCGTGCGGCCCGGGCGGAGACCACGGCGGTGACCAGGAAGATCACCAGGGCGGCGAGCGCCTTCAACATGTCGGGGTAATGCAGCACCACCTGGCCCGCCTCGCTCAGGGGCGACACCCGCCCCGTCAGGGCGTAGCCCTCGATGATCAGCACGACGTGGGCCATGATCAGCGTGATCGTCCACCTGCCGAGCCATGCGTGCCAGCGGGCGAGCCGGTCGGGTCCCACGGTCGCGTCGAGCCAGGGAACCCGGCTCATCAGCAGCACCACCAACGCGCACAGGTAACCCGCCAGCAGCCCCGTCAGGCGGCCCGCCCCCGTCAGCCAGCCCGACGGGCCGATCACGGAAGAGGTGTCCGCCCACCACAGCCCCAGCAGGCCGGCCGCGCCGCCGAGGGCCGCGAACCGTACCGACCAGACGACCAGGCTCTCCGGCACGCCCCGCCCCACATATCCGGGGCCGCCCGGCGCCCGCACGGGGCGTATGGCTTCAGTGCTCACCTCTGTTGCTCCTTGCCACGGAAGACCACACCGGTCGGCGCTTGGAGGCCACCGTGACCGAACAGCCTCTGAAAACCCTCTGAACACGGGTCCCGGTACGAAGTTCAGAGGAAACTCAGAAGATCGCGGAGCCGCCCGCCCCGCGGGTATGCCGCATGCTGGAACCGAGATGAACAGCCATGATTCCCCTGCTCCCGCGCCCCGCACCCCTGACGGAAGGGTGCCACGAGCGCTGGTCGTCGACGACGAGGCCGACCTGACCGATGTCGTAAGCGCGGCCCTTCGCTCCGAGGGCTGGGAGGTGCGCACCGCGGCCACTGCCGCCGAGGCGCTCTCGGTGAACGTCTCGTTCGAACCCGACGCCGTGGTCCTCGACTGGATGCTGCCCGACGGCGACGGCCCCGGAGTGCTGCGCCGACTGCGCCAGGACCGACCCGGGCTCTGCGTGCTCTTCCTCACCGCCCGCGATGCCGTGGAAGATCGCGTCGCGGGCATCACCGCCGGTGCGGACGACTACGTCACCAAACCATTCAGCATCGAGGAGCTCCTCGCCCGCCTCAGGGGCCTGATGCGCCGGGCCGGGCTGACCGCAAAGCAGCGCCCCGACGGCTTCAGCCTCGTGGTGGGTGATCTGATGATGGACGAGAGTGCCCGCGACGTGTCCCGCGGCGGCCGGCACATCGACCTGTCGAAGACCGAGTTCGAACTGCTGCGCTACCTCATGCGCAACCCGCGGCGGGTGCTGTCCAAGGCCCAGATTCTGGACCGGGTGTGGGCCTATGACTTCGGGGGGCGCGCCCATGTCGTCGAGCTGTACATCAGCTATCTCCGCAAGAAGATCGACGCCGGACACACGCCCCTCATCCATACGGTCCGCGGCGTGGGCTACGTGCTGCGTCCGGAACAGCGATGACCCGCTCGGTGGGACTGCCCCGGTCCCTGCGCGCCCGCCTCACCGCAGGACTCGTGCTGCTGCTCGCGCTTGCCTGCACCTGCGTCGGCATCGTCACGGTGCTGGCGCTGGAGGGGTTTCTCGTCAACCGCCTGGACCAGCAACTCGCCGCCACCGGCGGGCGTTTCGCCGCGAGCCTGGAACACGAGGCACGCCCCGACGCTGACAACGCCCCGGACACCCGGGGCCAGGCCGACGGCACCCTCGGGGCCCGCACCCTGCAAGGGCGCGTCACTCAGGCGGCCGTCGTGCGCGGGACGGCCGACCGGGCGGTCCCGCTCAGCGCGGCCGATCGGCACACCCTTCGCACCGTAGGTGCCAACGGCCGTCCCCGGACGGTTCACCTCACCGGCATCGGCGCATATCGCGTCGCGGCCTGGCCGGGCGACGACGGGGACGTCCTGATCACCGGCCTGCCACTGCACCCGGTCGAGGAGACCGTGCACCGGCTCGAAGCCGTGGAGTCCGTCGTCTTCGGGGCCGTCCTCGTCGCGGCCGGTGTCACCGGCGCACTGTGGGTACGGCGTTCGCTGCGCCCACTGGAACGGCTAGACCGCACCGCGCAACAGGTGACCGCCCTTCCCCTGGCAACGGGGCAGGTCGCCATGCCACCACCGCTGCCGGCTGACGACGCCGACACCGAGGTCGGGCGCCTCACCCGCTCGTTCAACCAACTCCTCGGCCACGTCGGCGACGCCCTCGACCGCCGCCACCGGGGGGAGGAACGGTTGCGCACCTTCGCCGCCGACGCCGGACACGAGCTGCGGACCCCCGTCGCCACGATCCGGGCCCATGCCGAGCTCGCCATGCGGCACGGTGCGCCCTTGCCGACCGAGGTGCGGCACGCGCTGGAACGCATAGAAGCGCAGTCCCGGCGCATGAGCCTCCTGGTCGACGAACTTCTCCTGCTGGCCCGTCTCGACGCGGGACGCGAACTCGTACGACAGCAGGTCGATCTGACCCGGATCGTCCTCGACGCGACCACGGACGCGGCGGCCCGCCACCCCGGACACCGTTGGGAGCTCGATCTCCCCGAGGAGCCCGTCGAGGTCCCCGGAGACCCCGAACGACTCCAGCAGGCCGTGACCAACCTGGTCAGCAACGCCGGCCGCCACACCCCGGAGGGCACCCGGGTCGACATCGTCCTGTCGGCAGGACCGGAGTGGACACGGCTCTCGGTCACCGACGACGGCCCCGGCATCCCGCCGGAGCTGCTGGCGCACGTGTTCGGCCGCTTCACCCGGGGCGACACCTCCCGCGCCCGTGCGACGGGTTCCACCGGGCTCGGCTTGGCCATCGTGGACGCGGTCGCGCGGGCTCACGAGGGCAGGGCGGAGGCCGGCAGCACGGCCGGTCGTACCTGCTTCACCCTCGTTCTGCCTCTTGCGGACGACGATCGGGGTACCAGGCGGCCGTGAGCCGCGGAGGCACGTGCCCCTGTACGGGAAGGCCTGAGCGAGCGACAGACCCGCCACTCGCACCGTTGTTCGTGCCCGGACAATCGCCCCGCGCCCCCGGCACGCTCAGGGTCGGTTCGCCTCCAGGGTGACGGGCTCACGGGCCGTCCGCCGACTCCCGGTGTCCCGGCGGGACACCGTCAGGTAACCGACGAAGCCGAGGATCGCCACGGTCCAGGACACCGTGACCGGGCCGACGCCCCAGCCGAGGCCGCCGTGGGCGTGGGACGCGGCCATCCAGTCGGCGATCGAGGCGCCGAGGGGGCGGGTCAGTACGTACGCCGTCCAGAAAGCGGTCACCGCGCCGAGGAGGCCCGCACGGTGTGCGACGGCCGGAACCGCGATCGCCACCCCGAACAGGGCGATCGATCCCAGATAGCCCGGACCCGAGGAGGCAGTGAGGTCACCGGCCGCGGTGCCGAGGGCGAAGGTGGCGAGAACGGCTGCCCAGTAGAAGGTCTCGCGGCGGCGGGTTCGGACGGAGTGGATCGACAGGGTGCGCTCGCGCGCGTGCCACAGGGCGAAGACCGCGCCCAGGGCCACGACGAACAGTGGGGTGGACAGGGTGTAAGGGACGCCGAGAGCGACGTGGAGAACGTCGGCGGTCATCGTGCCGAACACGCTGACCATCACGATCGCCGTCCAGTAGACCCAGGCCACGTACCGGCGTACGGCGAACTGGAGGGCGAGGGAGGCGGTGAAGGCCAGGCCGCCCAGGGCCACGGCCGGAACCGGTCCGAGAAGGTGGGCCAGGAAGTCGGACGCGGTCTCGCCCATGCCGGTGGTGAGGACCTTGACGACCCAGAAATAGACGGTCACCTCGGGCACCTTGTTCGCGCGTTCGGCCATGCGGGCGCGAGACCGGGAAGAAGGCCGGTGGCCGAGGACATGCTCTGTGCTCATGATCCGCACCCTCGCACGCCCGACTGTGCTGTTCCCAGGCCCCTTTGCCGTCGCTTTGGCAATTCCGGTGCAGGTATTTCCGCGCGTTCGTCCGGCCCTGAACACAACCTGAAAGGTGCGCCGGGAATTGCGGTCGGTGCCAGGAACGGCTGCTATCAAAGGCAGTTTCACCCGCTCCGCGTCTCCGCCGCAGTGCTCGTCGTCACGCGTCGGTGCGCCGCAGGCGATACGCGGCACCTGTCAGCGTCAGCGCGGTCCAGGCCAGGAGGACCAGCAGACCGGCGCCGGGTGTCAGCGTGCCGGGGTCGGGGGTGACGGCGAACATCGACGCTCCCGCGTTGCTGGGCAGGCCGGGGCTGATGCCGTCACGCCACGCGCTCGGGAGCAGCGTGATCAGGCCCGGAATCAGCATCAGCGCGGCGACCAGGGCCGAGACGGCGCCGGCCACGGAGCGCAGGAGGGCACCCAGAGCGGTCCCGATCACGGCGACCAGGCACAGGTACAGCCCTGCGCCCAGCAGACTCCGTACGACGCCCGCGTGCGAGAAGCCCATGGCTGCGGGTGTGCCGGCGACGATCCGGCTGCCGAGCAGGAAGGCCACGAACGCCCCCGCCGTCCCGACGACCAGCGCGACCAGCCCGGTCACGGCCGCCTTGGACCACAGCACCGGGAGCCGGCGCGGTACGGCGGCCAGCGTCGAGCGGATCATGCCCGTGGAGTACTCCCCGGCGGTGACCAGCACCCCGAGGACGCCCAGGGCCAACTGGGCGAAGTTCGCGCCGAAGAGGGACAGGCCCACGGCGTTCTGACGGGCGAAGTCCTGGTTCATCTGCCCGGAGCCGATCTCGGACCGGTAGCGGAACGCGGCGATCAGCCCGAAGGCGACGACGAACAACAGGCTCAGTCCGAGGACGATCCAGGAAGAGCGCAGCGAGAAGAGTTTGGCCCACTCCGAAGCGACGACACGTCGGCCGGTCAGCCGGTAGGCAGGACGGCCGTCCGCGGTGGACGGTGCCTCGGTGGCCGCGGTGAGGGTGCTCACGCCGGCCCCCCGGCGGCCGCGACGACCTCGGCCGGGGTGCCGTGATATTCGACGGCGTCCCTGGTCAGTTCCATGAATGCCTCCTCCAACGAGACCTGACGCGTGTGCAGTTCGAAGAGGGCGATCCCGTGCTCGGCCGCTCTTAGACCGATGTCGCGCGCCGACAGCCCGGTCACCTGAAGCTCCTCCGCGCCGGCCTGTCCGGTGATCTCCACGCCTGGCCCCGCCAGCACGTCCCGCAGCCGCGCGGGGTCCTGCGCGGCCACCCGTACGGTGTTCCCGCCCGCCTCGCGCACGAGCTCCCGCACGGTCGTGTCGGCCAGCAGCCGGCCACGTCCGACAATGATCAAGTGGTCGGCCACCAGCGCCACTTCGCTCATCAGGTGCGAGGACACGAACACCGTGCGCCCCTCCGCCGCGAGCGAGGTCAGCAGGTTGCGGATCCAGAGCACCCCCTCGGGGTCCAGCCCGTTGACCGGCTCGTCCAGCATCACCGTCCGCGGGTCGCCCAGCAGGGCCGCGGCGATGCCGAGCCGCTGTCCCATCCCGAGCGAGAAGGCACCGGCCCGTTTCCCGGCCACGCTGCCCAGCCCGGTGACTCCGATGACCTCGTCGACGCGCCGGCGCGGGATGCCGTGGGTCAGCGCCAACGCCCTGAGGTGCTGGTATGCCGAGCGGCCCGGGTGGATCGACCTGGCCTCCAGAAGGGTGCCGACTTCCTGGAGCGGCGCCCGGTGCTGCTCGTACCGGCGCCCGTTCACCGTGACGGTGCCGCTCGTGGGGGCGTCCAGCCCCACGATCATGCGCATGGTCGTGGACTTTCCCGCGCCGTTGGGTCCCAGAAAGCCTGTCACGGTGCCTGGCTTCACGACGAAATCCAGGCCGTCCACGGCGGTTTTCTCGCCGTATCTCTTGGTGAGTCGCCGGGCGTCGATCATTGGTCCGCCGCTTTCCTCGTCTTCTTGTGGGTCGCACAAGAATTGCCGTATCCATCTGCGGATAAACCGGGCCTCAAGGAGTGTCGTCGCTCTGGTCAGGTTGCTGTCATGCTGCACGCCTGCTCGTGGGCAGAGGCTCACCGTGACGCACGCATGCGGACGACACGGTTCGCCGCCGTCTTCTGGAACAGACCGTAGGCGAGCACCGGCATGAGCAGGTGGGGCTTGTCGGGCAGAGCCACCGTGAGCACGACCGCGCCGGCGCTGCTGTTGTTCATGCCGCACGCGAGGGTGAACGAAGTGGCGGAGGGAGCGTCGAGGCGCAGCAGTCGGGCGATCCCGTGGCCGGCACCGAAGGACAGCAGGCACACCAGGCCGGCCGCCGCCAGCGCGGCCCCCAGCAGGAGGGGGCGTGGACGGGCGAAAAACGAACCGAGCGCACCGCTGGCGTTGAGATAGGTCAGGGTCAAGGAGCCGGCCAGGGAGGCGGGGACGACGACGGTCATCGCCTTGGCGACCCAGCTACCCGGCAGCAGCAGTCGGCACAGGAGGCCGGCCGCGCAGGGAAGGACCACCGCGCTGAGAGCGGAACCACCCTGCGGTCCGGAGTGGCCCCCGATGAGCGCCTGTCCGTCACCGGTGGTCAGGAGGGGGCCGAGAGTGCCCAGGACCAGGGGCACGGTGAACGGACTGAGGAGAGTCGAACCGAGCACGATCCCCACCATGGTCGGCTGATCACCGCGGCCGTTGCCCGCCCACACCGTCGCACCGGCGGCGACCGGCATGGCCACGATCACAGCCATCGCCGTGACCAGCCCGGTGCCCCCGTCCGTGTCGGGCGTCTGCCGCAGCAGGAAGGCCACGACCGGGATGGTCAGCAACGGGATGGCGAGGCGGAGGAAGAGACCGGCGAGCAGCGCGCGGGGACGTCTCAGCAGGCCACCCGCGGCCCCGAGAGGGACCTGCAGACCGGCGGCGAAGAGCACGAGGCCGAGCAGTGTCGGCAGGGCGGACACCGTCAGGGCGCCGGCCGGGAGCAGCGGGTGCGGATGGCGCAGCCACATGCCGGGGCCGGGCAGGAGCACGGCCGCCGCGTACGACACGGTGACGGCGGAACCCAGTCGCCGGTGCAGCCACCTCGTGGCCCGGCCCTCCGGGAAGCATTCGTGATCTCGCGTGGACAACGCGTCCTTCTTCCGTCGATCGCGGAGAGGGGCCATGGCCGCCATGCTGCGAGTGCGCCGCACGGTCCGGGTCCGGTAGCACGCGACGGTCAGGATTCGTTCAGGCTGCGAGTGGCACCGTGCGGCCTCATGACGTACGAGACATCAGAGCCCGCTCCCTCCGCCGGGACCGGCGGTCCGACCTGGAACGGACACCGGCCGCGCTGGAACAAGGTCCCCGAGGTCACCGCCTACTTCTGGGTCATCAAGGTGCTGTGCACGACGGTCGGCGAGACGGCGGCCGACCTGTTGGCCGGGAAGGCGGGACTGGGCCTGACCGGTGTTTCCGTCCTGATGAGTGCCCTGCTGGCGGCGGTGCTCGTCGCCCAGTTCCGCACCCGGTCCTACCGCGCGGGTGTGTACTGGCTCGCGGTCGCCCTGATCAGCGTCGTCGGCACGCTGATCAGCGACAACCTCACGGACAACATGGGGGTACCGCTGGAGACCAGCACCACCGTGTTCGCCGTGCTCCTCGCGGCCGTCTTCGCGGTCTGGTACGGGCGGGAGCGGACTCTGTCCATCCATCACATCGACACCGTCGGCAGGGAGGCGTTCTACTGGCTTGCCGTCCTGTTCACCTTCGCCCTCGGCACGGCGGCCGGAGACCTGGTCTCCGAACGCCTGGACCTGGGTTACTGGCTGGCCGCGGTGCTGTTCGCGCTGGCCATCGCGGCGATAGCCGTCGCGCGTTTCGCACTTGCCGTGAACGCGGTCCTGAGCTTCTGGACCGCCTACATCCTGACCCGCCCCCTCGGCGCGTCCATCGGCGACTACCTCTCCCAGCCGTCGGCCGACGGCGGCCTCGGCCTGGGCACGGTGGTGACGAGTGTTCTGTTCCTCGCGGTGATCCTGGGACTCGTGATCCATCTGAGCGTGACCCGTAAGGACACCAGGCTCAGCGAGCGGGCAGATCGATCGTGAAGCGGGCTCCACGTGTGTGGCCGGAGTCGAAGGAGACCTCGCCACCGACGGAGCGGGCCAGTCGTCTCGCCAGGGGCAGCCCCAGACCCGCTCCGTCGTGCCCGTCCTCCCGGTCGGCGCGCCGGCCTGGAGTGAACAGGTCGTCCACGAAGTGCCCGGGTACGCCAGGGCCGTCGTCGGTGACGTCGACGCGGACGCCGTCGGCGGTCCGGTGTGCCGACACCGTCACGCCCGCACGGGCGTAGCGGACGGCGTTGGCCAGGAGGGGGCTGAGAATCCGCTCCAGCAGAGCGGGGGGTGCGGCCACGTACACGGTGGACTCCTCGGCCTGCAGCGTGCTTTTGACCTCGCCGGACGGGTCGAGATCCGCGAGCATGCGTGTCAGTACCGGCAGCGCGTCGGTGGTGCCGGGAACGCTCGTGCCGTCCAGTGCCCGCTCGCGGGCGTCCTCGAGGAGGGCGTCGCAGATGCCGCGCATCGTCCGGGCCGCCTCGGCCAGCCGCTGATGGGTGCTCCAGGTCTCCGCCTCGGACCGCGGCCGGGCCCGCCACCAGTCGAGTTCCACGACCATGCGGGTCAGCGGAGTGCGCAGCTCGTGGGACAACTCGCCGGTCAACTGCCGCTCGTGCCGGAGTACGGAACGTATCCGGTCCAGCAGCACGTCCAGCGAGCCGCCCAGCCTGGCCAGTTCGACCGGGTGGTGCTCCGCCCCGAAGCGCTCCTGCGACCCCACCGCACTCCACTGGGCGGCCTGGTCGGTCATGGACTGCACGGGACGCAGGGCCCGGCCGACCGACAGCCGGGTCAGGACGTACGTACACACGAGCATCACGGCGTCCAGCCCGAGGGAGGCCGTCAGCAGGGCGTCGGCCGAACTGCGGTAGGGGCCGAGGCTCAGCGCGGTGACGATCGTGGCGGCGTGGGCCCCCGGCATCGGCAGCGAGCACAGGCGGACCGAACCGGCGACGGTCGTGCACCGCTCCCGCCTCGTACGGGCCATGTCGCCGGCGACGGCGGCGAGATGGCCGCCCGGCGATGCCGTGGCCGACGGCCGCTCCAGCAGTCGGCCGTCCGCGTAGATCCACACGTTGGTGTCGAGCAACTGGTCGTTCACACTCTCCCGTACCCGCGCCCGGGAGCCGCTGGTGTCGACGGTGGTGGCCACCGCCTCGGCCCGGTTGCGCAGTTCCGCGTCCGCCTCGGCCCGCAGGTGCCGGGTGATGGCCAGGTTGAACACGACGGTCAGCAGCGTCATGATCAGCGCCGCGGTGGTCAGCGCCACCAGGGACAGCCGGCCCCGCAGGGTGCGCGGGGCGAGACGATGTACCAGAGGTGTCATGACAAGCGGTGCCCGAGCCCGCGGACAGTGGTGATCGACAGACCGCTTCCCGCCTCGCGCAGCTTGCGCCGCATCCGTGAGAGGTACTGGTCCAGCGTGTTGTCACTCACGTACGCGCCCTCGGGCCAGCCGGCGCGTACGAGGTCGAGCCGGCGCACGACGTTACCCCCGGCCGCGACGAGTGAGGCCAGCAGCCGGAACTCGGTCGGCGAGAGCGCGAGCGGCGCACCGGTTCCGCTCGCCATGCTGTGGTTCACGGCATCCAGCACGAGGCCGGCGTGCGACACCGTCGGCGGGACGGCGGACCGCTTCAGCACCGCTCTCAGCCGTGCCGTGAGTTCGGCCAGGTGGAACGGTTTGGACAGGTAGTCGTCTCCTCCGGCGGAGAAGCCCGACAACCGGTCGGTGATGTGATGCCGGGCCGTCAGGAAGATGACCGGCGCGCTGAACCCGTTGGCGCGCATCGCCTGGCACACGTCCCGCCCGTCCGAGTCGGGCAGACCGATGTCCAGCACCGCGGCCTCGACGCCGGTGCCCGCGAGGCGCAGCGCCGTCGCGCCGTCGGCGGCCGGCACGGGCTCGAAGTCGGCGGACAGCCCACGGCGCAGCGCGTCCCGCAGCGCGTGGTCGTCCTCGACGATCAGGATCCTGGGCCGCATGATCCTTCCTCGGTGCTCGGCCGGGGCTCGCGACCCGCGGGGAACAGGCCGGGCAGCCACCGGGCGGCCACCCACAGGCACACTCCCAGCCAGCCCGCCGCGAACAACCAGCCTCCGGCGACATCGGTGAACCAGTGCACCCCCAGATAGACCCGGCTCAGCCCCACAGCCGCGCCCCAACAGCCGATGAGCAGCCACAGGGCCGCCCTGCCTCGCGGGGCGCGCAGCGAGACCGCGACGAGCAGCAGTCCCGCCGTGAGCGCGGCCGTCGTGCTGTGCCCGGAAGGGAACGCCCAGCCGGAGGCGTGCGTCGCCCAGTCCCCGTACGGCGGGCGGGGCCGTCGAGCCAGCTCCATCACCGCGTACCGCAGGGCCTGGCCGGTGCCCAGGCAGACGAGGCCGAACAGGGCGGCGCCGAGGCGCTGTCGGGAGGTGCGCCCCGTCGCCAGGGCGGCCACCACGACGAGTGCGTACGGGAGCACGCCGGTCCCGGTGGCGGTCACCGCGCGTGCCAGGGCCAGTGCCGTGGCCGGTCGGTGATCGAGCGACCACGCGAGAAGATCGCGGTCGAGCTCCAGTGGCGCGCCTCTGCCGCCGGCGGCCACTGCGGCCAGCACACCGAACGCGGCCCAGGCTCCGAGCGCGACACTCCCGGCCAGATCCGCGGCCTCCCGGCGCCTCACGCGACGGCGTCGATGCAGGTGGACATGAGACGGGGCCCCTTCCTTCGCGCACCGCGAGGTGAGCACACAAACCCGCACGGCGACTACAAAGCTGTAGACGGTCTACAACACAGTAGACGATGCAGAGGGGGCAGGCGTTCCCGAAGGTGCGATGCCGGGCGGCCGTCAGTCGGCGGGTGCTTCGCCTTGGGCGACCTCGACGTCCTGGTGCAGCCGGACGGCTCCGGCCAGCGAAGACGCCCCGGCCGCCGTGCAGACGAGGAGCATGGCGATCAGGACCGGCGCCACCCGCCGTACGGGCGCGGGGGCGAGCAGGGCCCTGACTCGGGCCGGGACCGGACCACCGGCGGCGCCGGGGGTCAGTG
>NZ_WWKH01000585.1:0-21234 GCF_009865595.1 Streptomyces sp. SID1328
CAGAACCCGGCGGCCGTCCTTGGTGACGAGGGCGAACTCGTGGACCTGGCGGCCGGGGGCGCGCATCGCGGACCGCAGCCGCTCGCGCACCTCCGCGTCGTCGGCGCTGCGCACCGCCCAGCCGGCGAAACCGGGCCGGCCGACCGCCTCGGCGGCGCTCCAGCCGAGGATGCGCTCGGCCTCGCGGTTCCAGTGGGTGACGGTGCCGTCCGCGTCGAAGGCGCACAGGGCGGCGTCCATGCCGTCCAGCAGGGCGTTGAGCAGGTCGGCGCCGCCCGGTTCCTCCGGTCCCAGCTCGTCGGTGGTCCCACTGCGCCGGGAAGCACTCACCCTGGTCCCCCTTGCACGATCCGTCCGGCTGACGGCGTCGATGGTCATTCAACTCGACCGTGACCCAGCCCACACGCCGTTCCGCCAGATTGCGGCGGTGAAAATAACTTGAACCTCGGGTGCCCGCCTTTTTAGGCTGGCGGCACACGGAAGGGAGGTGGTTCGGCAGATGTATGGAAACCGGACGCGTGAGGTGGCTGCGGGCTAGCGGCCCGTCACCACACCGAGTGCGGTGCCGGACCAGTACGTGATCCAAGCGTGCGGCCGGCCCAATCCCAAGCAGTCACCCGACCCGCGAGTTCGCCGGCACGTCCGGCCGGCTCCCCCGCCCAAGGGCGGAGGAACCAGAACTCGCGGGTCGTTCCGTGTTCACGGGCCCCTGCGGTTCACGGGCCCGTGCGCTCCTAAGGGCTCAGCCGTTCGGTCGTCCAGGAGCCGTCCGGCAGGGCGGTGTACCGAAGCCGGTCGTGCAACCGGTTCTCCCGGCCCTGCCAGAACTCCACCGTCTCCGGCGCGACCCGGAACCCGCCCCAGTTCTCCGGCACCGGCACCTCCTCGCCCTCCGGGTACCGGGCGGCGAGTCCGGCGTAGGCGTCGTCCAGCACCTCGCGGGAGCCGATCACCGTGGACTGGGCGCTGGCCCAGGCACCGAGCTGCGAGCCGTGCGGGCGGCTGCGGAAGTAGGCGGCGCTCTCCTCGCGGCTGGTGCGCCGGGCGACCCCGCAGACGATCACCTGGCGGGCGATGGGGTGCCAGGGGAAGAGCAGCGAGATGTACGGGTCACCGGCGAGGTCGCGGGCCTTGCGGGAGCCGTAGTTGGTGTAGAAGACGAAGCCGTCGCCGTCGTAGCCCTTCATCAGCACCGTGCGGGAGCTGGGGCGGCCGGTGGGGTCGACGGTGGAGACGACCATCGCGTTGGGCTCGTAGAGCGTGCCGAGGACGGAGGCGCGGGCGGCGTCCCGGAACCAGTGGGCGAACTGGTCCATCGGGTGCGCGGCGAGTTCCTCCACGTCGAGACCGTGCGCCCGGTACTGCTCGCGCATGAACGCGGGGTCCACGGCCGGGTCGGGCTTCGGGGTGAGATCGCGGTCGGTCACGCGGTCATCCTGCCGCATCGCACGAACGTGGCACTGAGTGCCGCAGGGTCTCCCCAAGAGTGGCACTCAGGGCTATCGTGCTGTTCCCGCCCCTCGTTCCGGGTGACCCCCGCGCGTATGGGGCAGTACCGGTGATGACCGCCACCGACCCACACCCGAGGAGCCGCCTTATGTCCGCGTTCGTACCCGGACTAGAGGGAGTCGTCGCTTTCGAGACCGAGATCGCCGAGCCGGACAAGGAGGGCGGGTCGCTCCGCTACCGGGGCGTCGACATCGAGGACCTCGTCGGGCACGTCTCCTTCGGGAACGTGTGGGGGCTGCTGGTGGACGGCGCCTTCGCGCCGGGCCTGCCGGCGGCCGAGCCGTTCCCGATCCCCGTGCACTCCGGCGACATCCGGGTGGACGTGCAGTCCGCGCTCGCCATGCTGGCGCCGGTGTGGGGTCTCAAGCCGCTGCTGGACATCGACGCCGAGCAGGCCCGCGACGACCTCGCCCGCGCCGCCGTCATGGCGCTCTCCTACGTCGCCCAGTCCGCGCGCGGCCAGGGGCTGCCGATGGTGCCGCAGCGGGAGATCGACAAGGCCCGCACGGTCGTCGAGCGGTTCATGATCCGCTGGCGCGGCGAGCCCGACCCGAAGCATGTCGCGGCCGTCGACGCGTACTGGACCTCTGCCGCCGAGCACGGCATGAACGCGTCCACCTTCACCGCGCGGGTCATCGCCTCCACCGGGGCGGATGTCGCTGCCGCGCTGTCCGGGGCGGTGGGTGCGATGTCGGGGCCGCTGCACGGGGGTGCACCCTCGCGCGTGCTGGGGATGATCGAGGAGATCGAGCGCACCGGTGACGCCGTCGGGTACGTGAAGAAGGCGCTGGACCGGGGCGAGCGGCTCATGGGGTTCGGGCACCGGGTGTACCGGGCCGAGGACCCTCGGGCGCGGGTGCTGCGGCGGACGGCGCGTGAGCTGGGTGCTCCGCGGTTCGAGATCGCCGAGGCGCTGGAGAAGGCCGCACTGGAGGAATTGCACAACAGGCGGCCGGATCGCGTGCTGGCCACCAACGTGGAGTTCTGGGCGGCTATCATGCTCGACTTCGCCGAGGTTCCGGCGCACATGTTCACTTCGATGTTCACGTGCGCGCGTACTGCCGGTTGGTCGGCGCACATTCTTGAGCAGAAGCGGACGGGGCGGCTGGTGCGGCCTTCTGCGGAGTATGTGGGGCCCGGGACCCGGAAGCCTTCTGACATTTCCGGGTTCGAGAACATCGCCCACTGAGTGGGGTGGTTGGGGCGCGGAGGGCGGGGGACTCGCCGTCCCGGCTGGTCGCGCAGTTCCCCGCGCCCCTGAAAGCAACAACCGTCACGCGGGGGTCAGTAGATCGGCGTGGTGTCTTTCCGCCACCAAGGGGTGGGCTCGGAGCTTGCCCTTCAGCTCGTTGTAGCCGTATTCCGCGAAAAGCGGGTTGGACGGGTCCGTCGTGACCCCTGGGGCCTTTTCCGCGTGGGGGAAAGGCAGCGGGGCTATTTTCGCGTCCAGGCTCGGGTTGTAGAAAAAGGGGACCGAATAGCGTTCCGTGGCTGCGGGCGGGCTCACCACGCGGTGGTTGGTGGCCACCAGGTAGCCGTTGGTGGCCACTTCCAGGAGTTCGCCGAGGTTGACGACGAAGGCGCCGTCCAGGGGCGGGACGTCGTGGAAGTTGCCGTCGGCGCGCTGGACCTGGAGGCCGCCGACCGTGTCCTGGAGGAGCAGGGTGAGGAAGCCGTAGTCCTTGTGGGCGCCGACGCCCTGGTCGGTGCCGTCGCCCGCGCTGCCGGGGTAGCGGACCAGCTTGAGGTGCGGGTGGGCGTGGGCGCCGAAGACCGGGTCGTAGAAGCCGGCCGGGGCGCCGATGGCGGTGAGCAGTTCGCGCAGCAGGCGCTGGGCGACCGCGCTGAGCTTCTCGATCCAGGCGAGCGCGGCCGTGCGCAGCTCGGGCAGCGCGGCGGGCCACTGGTTGGGGCCCTGGAGCCACCAGTACGGCGGCTCCCCGGGGCCGGGTACGCGGGCCGGGCGCTCGGCGCCGATGTCGAGCTGGTCGCGCCAGTCGCGGGCGCCGGCGGTGCGCTCGTCTCCGGTGCGGGTGTAGCCCCTGAAGTGCGGGGAGTTGACGTTGTCCAGGGCGAGCCGGTCGGCCTCGGGCAGCGCGAAGAAGGCCCGCATGGCCGAGGTCAGGGCGTCGGTCTCGGCCTGCGTCACGCCGTGCCCGGTCAGCTGGAAGAAGCCCACGTCATGGGCGGCGCTGTGCAGTCGGGCGTGGAAGAGGGCCCGCTCCTCGGGACCGCGGTCGGCGGCCGAGAGGTCGATGATCGGGAGCTGGGCGTACGACGGGTCCGTCGCATGAGTCGTCATGGTGCGTCCGCGAGGTGTACGGGGCACGGGCAGCCGCGAGGGGTGTGGCGGCCCCCTGGTGCCGGACGAAGAGAAGAAGAAGACGAGAAGAGGGGGCTGGATCAGGCGGAGCGCCGACAGCCCATGCTCGTGACGCGCACGTAGTCCACGTGGCGGCGTCGGACGAGCATCGGAAGCATGGGCCCAGAGTACTGCGGGCCTTCGATTTCCCGTGTGACGCGGGTCACGTCCTGGGTTCGGCTCAGCCGAGGGCGCCGTCCAGCAGCGCCGCCCACTGGGTCACGACCCGCTCGCGGCGGGCGGTGTCGTCGGTGAGCAGGGTGGCGAGGCCGAGGCCGCGTGCCATGTCGAGCAGCCCCTGCACGCTCTCGCGCACACCCGGCCGGGACTCGTCGGCGCCGAGGAGTTCCACGGCTATCCGGTGGCTCTCCCGGCCGACGCGGGCCTCCAGCTCGGTCACCCGGCCGCGCAGCTGCTCCTCGTTCGCGGCGGCCACCCAGAGCTGGAGCGCGGCCCGGAAGAGCGGGCCGGTGTAGAGGCCGACCAGGGCGGAGACGACGGCCCCGCGGTCGCCGGGGCCGTCCGGGAACAGGTCGCGCAGGGCGGTGGAGCGCCGTTCCGCGACGTACTCGACGGCGGCCGTGAAGAGGTCCTCGCGGGTGGGGAAGTGGTGCTGGGCCGCGCCCCGCGAGACGCCCGCGCGCTCGGCGACGACCGAGACCGTGGAGCCCGCCCAGCCGTGTTCGGCGAGGCAGGCCACGGCGGCCTCCAGCAGCCGCAGCCGGGTGGCCCGGCTGCGGTCCTGCTTGGGTACGCGGTCGCGTTCCGCCGTACTCACACCACCCATGCCGCATCCCGTCTTTCCAGGAAGGCCGTCATCCCCTCCCGCGCCTCGGGGGCGGAGAACAGCCGGGCCGAGAGCGCGGTGAACCGGTCCGCGTCCCGGTCGAACGTCTCCAGCACCCTAGCCGTGAGCAGCTCCTTCGTCGCGGCCAGGGCCTCGGGCGAGGAGCGGCGCAGGCCGTCCAGGACCGGGTCGAGGGCCTCGTCCACGTCGTCGCCGGTGAGCGTGAGCAGGCCGAGCCGTACCGCCTCGGCGGGGCCGAAGCGCTCGCCGGTGAGGTAATAGCGGGCCAGCTCGCGCGGGTCGGCACGCGGCAGCAGCGGCAGGGAGATCACGGCCGGGGCGACCCCGATGCGGACCTCGGTGAAGGCGAAGGTGGCCCCGGCGGAGGAGGCCGCGATGTCACAGGCGCCGACCAGCCCGAGCCCGCCGGCGCGGACGTGTCCGGTGATCCGGGCGATCACCGGCTTGGGCAGCTCCACGAGCTGGCGCAGCAGCCCCACCAGGGCGTCCGGGTGGGGCGGTTCGCGCAGGTCGGCCCCGGCGCAGAAGGTGTTGCCGGTGTGGGTGAGCACGACGGCCCGGACACCGGGGTCCTTTCCGCAGTCGGCCAAAGCCCCGGCGAGTTCCGCCACCAGCGGTGCGGAGAGGGCGTTGCGGGTGTCCGGGGAGTCCAGGCTGAGCGTCTCCACGGCACGGCGGCGGGTGCGTCCGACGAGGGTCATGGGCGCAGCTCCCGGCGCAGGATCTTGCCGGAGGCGGCACGGGGCACCCCGTCGGTGAAGGTGACCCCGCGCACCCGCTTGTACGGCGCGACGCGCTCGCCCACGTACAGCATCACGTCGTTGGCGCTGAGGTCCGGCGCGGTGGGCCGGCGGACGACGAAGGCGTGCGGGGCCTCGTTGCCGTCCTCGTTGACGACGCCGGTCACGGCCGCGTCCGCGATGCCGGGGTGGGTGAGCAGCAGGGCCTCCAGTTCGGCCGGGGCCACCTGGAACCCCTTGTACTTGATGAGTTCCTTCACCCGGTCCACCACGAACAGCCAGCCTCCGTCGTCCACGTGGCCGACGTCGCCGGTGTGCAGCCAGCCGTCGGCGTCGATCGTCGCGGCGGTGGCGTCCGGGCGGCCCAGGTAGCCCTTCATGATCTGCGGGCCCCGGATCAGGATCTCGCCGCGCTCGCCGGGGCCGAGGTCCTTGCCGGGGTCGTCCAGGGAGACGATCCGCATCTCGGTGCCGGCGATGAGCCTGCCGACCGTGCCGGGCGGCGCGTCGCGCAGGTGGGCGAGCGGGACGACATGGGTGCCGGGCGACAGCTCCGTCATGCCGTACGCCTGGCCCAGCGGTGGCAGCCCGAGCCGGTCGGCGCAGGCCGCGGCGAGGGCGGCGTCCAGCGGGGCGGCGGCACTGAGGACGTACCGCAGCGAGGAGAGGTCGTACCGGCTGACCGAGGGCTGCTTGGCGAGGGCGAGCACGATCGGCGGGGCGACGTACAGGCCGGTGATGCGGTGGGTCTCGATGGCGGCGAGGAAGGTGTCCAGCTCGAAGCGGGGCAGCACGACCACGGTGGCACCCTTGCGCAGGGGCGCGTTCATCAGGGCGGTCAGGCCGTAGATGTGGAAGAACGGCAGCACCGCGAGGATGCGTTCATCGGGCTCCACCGTGACGGCGGGCTCCAGTTGGGCGAGGTTGGTGGCGATCTGCCGGTGGGTGAGCATCACGCCCTTGGGCGTGCCGGTGGTCCCGGAGGAGTACGGCAGTACGGCGATGTCCTCGGCCGGGTCGACCGTCACGTCCGGCTCGGGGGCGGTGGTGGCGAGCAGCTCGGTCAGCGAGCGGTGACCGGGCGCCTGGTCGCAGACGAAGATCTCCCGTATCCCGCCCGCGAGTTCGGCGGCCCGTCGGGCGCTCGGCAGCAGCGGGGAGACGGTGATCAGCCAGCGGGCGGAACTGTCCGCGAGCTGCTTGGCCAGCTCCTCGGGGGTGTGCAGCGGATGCGCGGTGGTGACGGTGGCGCCGGCGCGGGTGGCCGCGTAGAAGGCGAGCGGGAACGCGATGGTGTTGGGGCTGTGCAGGGCGAGTACGTCACCCTTGCGCACCCCGGCCTCCGCGAGCGCCGCGGCCAGTCTCCGGTGCAGGGCGTCGAGCTGGGCGTAGGTGATGGTGGTGCCGTCCACGCCGTCGATCAGGGCGGGCCGGTCTCCGTAGGCGGCGGCTCGGCCCAGGACGTAGTCGTGGATGGCCTCTTCGACCGGTGGGACTTCGGCGTACGGGCTGTGGAACACGGTTCCTCCGAACGTCGGTCGCTCTAATACGACTTGGGCAGGCCGAGGGTCTGGTGCGAGACGTAGTTGAGGATCATCTCCCGGCTCACCGGGGCGATCCGGGCCACCCGCGCGCCGATGATCAGCGAGGCGAGCCCGAACTCGCGGGTCAGACCGTTGCCGCCGAGGGTGTGCACGGCCTGGTCGACGGCCCGTACGCACGCCTCCCCCGCCGCGTACTTGGCCATGTTGGCCGCCTCGCCCGCGCCGATGTCGTCCCCGGCGTCGTAGAGAAGGGCCGCCTTCTGCATCATCAGCTTGGCCAGTTCCAGGTCGATGTGGGCCTGGGCGAGGGGGTGCGCGATCGCCTGGTGGGCGCCGATCGGGGTCTTCCAGACGGTGCGTTCACGGGCGTACTCCAGCGCCTTGGCGAGGGCGTACCGGCCCATGCCGATGGCGAACGCGGCCGTCATGATCCGCTCAGGGTTCAGCCCGGCGAAGAGCTGGAGCAGCCCGGCGTCCTCTCCCCCACTGCCGAAAGCGGAGGTGCCCCCACCCACCAGGGCGTCGGCGGGCAGCCGTACGTCGTCCAGGACCAGTTCCCACTGCTTCTCGGCAGCGCTCAGCTCCATGTCGATCGGGCTGCGGGAGAAGCCCTCGGCGTCGCGCGGGACGATGAAGAGGCACGGCTTGAGCTTGCCGGTGCGGGCGTCCTCGGTGCGGCCGACGATCAGGACGGCGTCGGCGTGCTCCACCCCCGAGATGAAGACCTTCCGGCCGGTGAGCAGCCAGTCGTCGCCGTCCCGGCGTGCGGTGGTGGTGATGCGGTGGGAGTTGGAGCCGGCGTCGGGCTCGGTGATGCCGAAGGCCATCAGCTTCGTGCCGTCGGCGAGTCCGGGGAGCCAGGTGCGCTTCTGGTCCTCGGTGCCGAAACGGGAGATCACTGTGCCGCAGATGGCCGGGGAGACGACCAGCATCAGGAGGGGGGCTCCCGAGGCGCCCAGCTCCTCCAGGACGATGGAGAGTTCGGCTATGCCGCCGCCTCCGCCGCCGTACTCCTCCGGGAGGCTGACGCCGAGGTAGCCCAGCTTGGCCGCCTCTTGCCAGAGCTCGGTGGGGTAGCGGCCCTCCGCTATGACTCGGGTGAGGTAGTCGCGGCCGTAGCGCTTTCCCAGGGCGGAGACTGCTTTGCGGAGGGCCTGGTGTTCTTCGGATTCGATGAGGGTGGGCACCTTGTACTCCTTCGCGTGCGGGTTGTTGTGACTGGTCGCGCTCAGGCGGCGGTAGCCGTACATGGATGCGGCCCCGCGCCCCTCAAGGCCGGACAGCTTCCACGACCGCCAGAAGGGCGCCCATCTCCACCTGGCGGCTTACTGCGGCTGGGAGGGCTGTGAGCGTGCCGTCCGTGGGGGCGGTGATCCGGTGTTCCATCTTCATCGCCTCCAGCCAGATCAGGGGCTGGCCCGCCTTGACCTCGGTGCCCTCGGTCAGGCCCTCCGCGATGCGGACGACCGTGCCGGGCATGGGGGCCAGGAGGGAGCCGGGGGCGTGTTCGGTGGTGGGGTCGGGGAAGCGGGACAGGGCGGTGAGGGCGGTGGCGTTCACGTGGACCTGGTCGCCGTAGCGGGCGATCTCGAACTTCCGCCGCACGCCGTCCACTTCGAGAATGACCAGGTGCGGGGCCGCCTGCACCACGCGGACGCCGTCCGCCGCCAGGCCGGTGCGGGTGTGGCGGTAGGCGACCTCGTGCTCCTCCCCCGCCCGCTCGAACCGCTTCACCTGCGGGCCCGAGGGGACGTTGCGCCAGCCGCCGAAGCGGGAGCGGCCGTGGGCGTCGGCGAGGGCCGCGGCGAGCGGGGCGTACGGGTCGGGGGCGGGCTCGGTGAGGGTGGTGAGGTGGCGGTCGTAGAAGCCGGTGTCCATGCGGGCTTCGGTGAACTCGGGGTGCCGCAGTGAGCGGACCAGCAGGTCGCGGTTGGTGACCGGGCCGTGCAGCGCGGTGCGCTCCAGGGCGCCGGCGAGCCTGCGGACCGCCTCGGTGCGGGTGGGGGCGTGCGCGACGACCTTGGCGAGCATCGGGTCGTAGTGCACGCCGATGGTGTCGCCGTCCGCGCAGCCGGTGTCCAGACGTACGCCGTCCGGCACGGTGAAGCGGTGCAGGGTGCCGGTCTGCGGGGCCCAGCCGCGCGCCGGGTCCTCGGCGTACAGCCGGGCCTCGACGGCGTGTCCGCGCGGGGCCGGCTGCTCGGCGGGGAGGGCGTGGCCCTCGGCGACGCGGATCTGCCCGGCGACCAGGTCGAGGCCGAACACCGCCTCGGTGACGGGGTGTTCGACCTGGAGTCGGGTGTTCATCTCCAGGAAGTGGGCGCGGCCGTCGGCCACCAGGAACTCCACGGTGCCCGCGCCCTCGTAGGACACGGCACGCGTCGCCCGCTCGGCGAGCGCGTACAACTGCTCGGTGAGCGCGGGCGGCAGACCTGGCGCCGGGGCCTCCTCGATGACCTTCTGGTGCCTGCGCTGGAGCGAGCAGTCGCGGGTGCCGAGCGTCCACACCGTGCCGTGGGTGTCGGCGAGGACCTGCACCTCGACATGGCGGCCGTTCTCCAGGTACGGCTCCACGAACACCTCGCCGTCCCCGAACGCGCTCGCCGCCTCCGCGCGGGCGTCCTCCAGCGCACCGGGCAACGCGGCGAGGTCGCGTACGACGCGCATGCCGCGTCCGCCGCCGCCCGCGGCCGCCTTCACCAGGACCGGCAGGTCGGCCGGGCTGACGTCGTGTGCGTCGAGCGGGGCGAGGCCCATCAGTTCCTTGGCACGGGTCTTGGACGCCATCGCCTCGATCGCCTCGGGCGGGGGCCCGATCCAGACGAGCCCGGCGTCCCGTACGGCGCGGGCGAAGTCGGCGTTCTCGGAGAGGAATCCGTAGCCGGGGTGCACGGCGTCCGCACCGGCCGCGAGGGCGGCCTTCACGATGAGGTCACCGCGCAGATACGTCTCCGCGGGCGCCGCACCCGGCAGCCGTACCGCTATGTCGGCCACACGTGTGTGCAGCGCACCCTCATCCGCGTCGGAGTGTATGGCGACCGTACGTATGCCGAGGTCGGCGCAGGTGCGGAAGATACGGCAGGCGATCTCGCCCCGGTTGGCGACGAGCAGGGTGGAAATCATGGGCCTCACATCCGGAAGACGCCGAAGCCGCCACGGGCGCCCTCGTAGGGAGCGGTGTGTATGGCGGACAGGCACATACCGAGGACGGTTCGGGTGTCGCGGGGGTCGATGACGCCGTCGTCGTAGAGCCGCCCGGACAGGAACATGGGCAGCGACTCCGACTCGATCTGCCCCACGACCATCGCGCGCAGGGCGGCGTCCCCCTCCTCGTCGTACGGCTGTCCCTTGGCCAGGGCCGACTGGCGGGCCACGATCGACAGCACGCCCGCGAGCTGCTGCGGGCCCATGACGGCCGACTTGGCGCTGGGCCAGGCGAAGAGGAAGCGGGGGTCGTAGGCGCGGCCGCACATGCCGTAGTGGCCGGCGCCGTAGGACGCGCCCATGAGGACGGAGAGGTGCGGCACCGTGGAGTTGCTGACCGCGTTGATCATCATCGAGCCGTGCTTCACGATGCCGCCCTGCTCGTACTCCTTGCCGACCATGTAGCCGGTGGTGTTGTGCAGGAACAGCAGCGGGATGTCGCGCTGGTTGGCGAGCTGGATGAACTGCGCCGCCTTCTGCGACTCCTCGCTGAACAGCACCCCGCGCGCGTTGGCCAGGATGCCGACGGGGTAGCCGTGCAGCTCGGCCCAGCCGGTGACCAGGCTCGTGCCGTACAGCGGCTTGAACTCGTCGAAGTCGGAGGCGTCGACCAGGCGGGCGATCACCTCGCGCGGGTCGAAGGGGGTGCGCAGGTCGCCGGGGACGATGCCGAGCAGTTCCTCAGGGTCGTACTTGGGCGGCTCGGCGAAGCCCGGATCGGCGTACGCCTTGCGGTGGTTGAGCCGCGCGACCACCCTGCGCGCCTGCCGGATCGCGTCCCGCTCGTCCACCGCGAAGTGGTCGGCGAGGCCGGAGGTACGGGCGTGCATCTCGGCTCCGCCCAGCGACTCGTCGTCGCTCTCCTCACCGGTCGCCATCTTCACCAGCGGCGGCCCCCCGAGGAACACCTTCGCGCGGTCCTTGACCATGATCACGTGGTCGGACATGCCGGGGATGTACGCGCCGCCCGCCGTGGAGTTGCCGAACACCACGGCCACGGTCGGGATGCCCTCGGCCGACAGCCGGGTCAGGTCCCGGAAGATCGCCCCGCCGGGGATGAAGATCTCCTTCTGCGAGGGCAGGTCGGCTCCGCCGGACTCGACCAGGCTGATGACGGGGAGGCGGTTGGCCCGCGCGATCTCGTTCGCCCGCAGGGCCTTCTTCAGGCTCCACGGGTTGCTCGCGCCACCGCGCACGGTCGCGTCATTGGCGGTGATCAGGCACTCGGTCCCTTCGACCACCCCGATGCCGGTGACCAGGGAGGCGCCGACGGTGTACTCGCTGCCCCAGGCGGCGAGGGTGGACAGCTCCAGGAACGGCGTGTCGGGGTCGAGCAGCAGCTCGATCCGCTCACGGGCGAGCAGCTTGCCCCGCCTGCGGTGCCGGGCCACGTATTTCTCGCCCCCACCCGCGAGCGCCTTGGCGTGCTCTGTCTCCAGGTCGGCGAGCTTGGCGAGCATGGTGTCGCGGTTGGCCTGGTGGTCGGGGGCGGTGGGGTCGAGGGTGGTGCGCAGGAGGGTCATGGGGTGCCTCCGGGGTGACGGGGGTCTCCGGTCTGGAGGGGCGGGGCGCCGGAGGGGCGCACGGTCCGGGGCGTCACAGGAGTTCCTCCGGGATGTCCAGGTGGCGGGAGCGGAGCCACTCGGCCAGGGCCTTGGCCTGGGGGTCGAAGCGGTGTCGGGCGGCCACGCCGGCGCCGAGGATGCCGGTGACGACGAAGTTCAGGGCGCGGAGGTGGGGCAGGACATGCCGGGTGACCGGGAGGTCGCGGGCCTCGGGGATCAGCTCCCGGAAGCGCTCGACGGTCAGCTCGTGCGCGAGCCAGCGCCAGCCGTCGGCGGAGCGGGCCCAGACGCCGACGTTGGCGTCCCCGCCCTTGTCCCCGCTACGGGCTCCGGCCACATGACCCAGAGGGGCGCGGCGGGTGCTGCCCACGTGGAGGGGCTCGGGCAGTGCGGGCTCGGGCACCTCGCTGAGCGGGAGCGTCTCCTGCGGCGCGCCCACATCGATACGGCGCCCATCGTGGAGGACGGCCACATGGTCAACGGCACCATGGGATACGGCCACATGGTCGAACACCCCGTAGGGCGAGCCTTTCCCCGGGGGCGCCAGCACATGGAAGCCGGGGTAACTGGCGAGCGCCAGCTCGATCGCGGCCCCGCTCAGCCCCCGCCCGACCACTTCGGCATCGGCGTCCCGTACGACGAGCCGGAGCAGCGCACTCGCCGTCTCCTCCGTGTCGGCGTCGGCCCGGTCGGTGCGGGCCAGCTCCCAACGCACCTCCTGGGGAGCCGCCTTGGCGAGCGCGACCTCCATCTGGTCGCGCACCAGCTCCGCCTTGGCCTCGATGCCGAGACCGGTGAGGACGAAGGCGACCTCGTTGCGGAAGCCGCCGAGCCGGTTGAGCCCGACCTTGAGCGTGGGCGGGGGCGCCTCACCGCGCACCCCCTCGATCCGCACCCGGTCCGGCCCGTCCTGGCGGAGCCGTACCGTGTCCAGCCGGGCGGTGACATCGGGCCCCGCGTACCGGGCACCCCCCGTCTCGTACAGCAACTGGGCCGTGACCGTACCGGTGTCGACGAACCCGCCGGTCCCCGGATGCTTGGTGACGACACTGCTGCCGTCGGCATGGATCTCGGCGAGCGGAAAGCCGGGACGGCGTACGTCACCGTCCTGGAAGAAGGCGTAGTTGCCGCCCGTGACCTGGGTCCCGCACTCCAGCAGATGCCCGGCGACGACGGCCCCGGCGAGCTGGTCGTGGTCGCCCGGCCCCCACCCGAAGTGCGCGGCGGCGGGCCCGGTGACGAGCGCGGCGTCGGTCACCCGCCCGGTGATCACCACGTCGGCCCCGGCCCGCAGACACTCCGCGATACCGAAGCCGCCGAGGTAGGCGTGGGCGGCGAGGGTGCCGGGGTACGCGGCGGTGAGGTCGTCACCCTCCACGTGCGCGACCCGTACGGGTATGCCGAGCCGCTCCGCCAACTCCCGGATCTTCCAGGCGAGTCCGGCCGGATTGAGCCCGCCCGCGTTGGTGACGATCCGTACCCCGCGCTCGTGGGCGAGCCCGAGGCAGTCTTCGAGCTGGCGTGCGAAGGTGCGGGCGTACCCGGCGCCGGGGTCCTTCAGCCGGTCGCGGCCGAGGATGAGCATGGTCAGCTCGGCGAGATAGTCGCCGGTGAGTACGTCGGCCTCGCCGCCGGTGAGCATCTCGCGCAGGGCGCTCGAGCGGTCGCCGTAGAAGCCGGAGAAGTTGCCGATGCGGAGGGGGGGCACCGTCACCGGGCGGGCTCCTCGGGCGCGGCGGGCCCCTCGGGCGTGGCCTCCTCGGGCGCGGCGGCCTCCTCGGGCGCGGCTTCCTTGGGGTCGCGCCCGGTGCCGGGCGGGCCCGCGAAGGCCTGGGCGATGTCCAGCCAGCGGTCGGCGTCCGGGCCGACGGCGGTCAGGGCGAGGTCGGCGCGGTGGGCGCGCTGGGTGACGAGCAGGCAGAGATCGACCGCGGAGCCGGTGACCCGTTGCGCGGCGTCCTCGGGACCATAGGTCCACAGCTCGCCCGAGGGGGCGCGGACCTCGACGCGGAACTCGTCCTCCGGCGCGGGCAGTCCTCGTACCGCGAAGGCGAAGTTCCGGGCCCGCACACCGATGCGGACCACATGCCGGAGCCGGTCGGTGGGTGCGCGCACCACACCCAGTGCGTCGGCCACGTCCTGGCCGTGGGCCCAGGTCTCCATGAGCCGGCCGGTGGCCATGGCGGCGGCCGACATGGGCGGCCCGAACCAGGGGAACCGGGTGTGCCGCGCGGCCGCCTCCCGCAGGGCGTGGTCCAGCTCCTGCCGGCCGTTCCACCAGCGAGTGAGCAGTTCGGCGGGGCCGAGCCGGACGCCTTCCTCGGCGCCGTCGTCCACGAAGGTGCCGGGCGACGTGAGCGCCTGTTCGGCGAACTTCTGGAAGGCCGCCTGGTCGCTCATGGCGAGCAGGGCGGCTCGGTCGGTCCAGTGCAGATGGGCGATCTGGTGGGCGATGCTCCAGCGCGGAGCGGGCGTCGCGCGTGCCCACTCGCTCTCGGTCAACTCGGCCACAAGCAGGTCGAGTTCCCGGCTTTCCTCACGCAGGTCGTCGAAGACGGGCGTCGGATCGGACATGGGCAGGAGCATGGCAGCGGGGGCAGAAACAATCAAGCGTGCTTGCATTAATTCAAGGGGGGTGAGGTGCCGGAAAACAGGTGCGCCCGGATCGTCTCCTCCGGCTAGGTTCACCGGATGCGCGCATTCACGGACCCCTCGGAGCTGCGACGACTGGTGCGGGACGGGCTGGGGCCGGGGTGCCGGGTCACGGCTGTGGAACGGCTGCGCGGTGGCTCGAAGAAGGGGGTGTACCGGTTGGCCCTAACCGGGGTGGGCGCCCCGCCGACCGTGATCGCCTACAGCTGGGCCGCACAGGAGAACTACTGGCCGAGTGTGGCGACACCCCACGCCTGCGGCCTGGCGCCGTTCCTGTCCGCGCACCACACCCTTCAGGCGGCCGGTGTGCGCACCCCACACGTCCTGTACGCGTCCGAGCCCGACGACCTGGCCCTGGTGGAGGACATCCCCGGCGACACCCTGGAGGCGACCTTCACCACGGACCCCGCCCGAGCGGCGAAGGCCCTGAGCGAGCTGGCCGTGGGCCTGGACCACATGGCCGCGCACACCTCTCCGGCGGACCACATCAGCGAGGACGTGACCCTGACCCGAGCCCTCGACGACCTCACCGAGGCAGCAACCCGCGACCCGCGCATCAACGCGGCGACCCAGGCCCTGGCCAGCCGCCTGCACGACCTGCACGCGGCGCTGACCCCTCGCCCCACCTACTCCCTGGTCCACGGTGAACTGGGCCCCGACCACATCCTCCTCACCCCCGACGCCCACCCCGTCCTGATCGACATCGAGTCCCTCACCCACTCCGACCCCGAACAGGAACACGCCTACCTGCGCCTGCGCTTCGGTCCCCACTACGCCCCCCTCTCCCGCCCCCTGGACCCCGCCCGCCTGTCCCTGTACACCCTCGCCCTCCACCTCTCCCTGGTCGCGGGCCCCCTCCGCCTGCTGGACGGCGACTTTCCCCACCGCGACGCCATGCGGGGAATCGCGGAACACAACACGCGGGAGGCGCTACGGCTGGTGGGGCCGGTGACCTGAGCCGGCGATCAGCCGCGGAGGCAGGCACTCCGGGCGACAGGGGCGTGCTCCGGGGCGGACGGGAGTCGGCAACAGCCCCACGTCACCGAGCACTCCCGACACCCTCGCTCCCCTGAACGGAGTACCTACGCCTCCGGCGCCGGCGGTGCCACTCGCCGCGTCTGGGTACGCACCGCGCCGATGCTCGCCGCGATGACCAGCGCGATGGCCGCGGCCTGGGTCAGGGAGAGGGTCTGGTGGAGGACGAAGAAACCCGCGGTGGCCGCCACGGCCGGTTCCAGGCTCATCAGGATGGCGAAGGTCGGGGCGGGGAGGCGGCGGAGGGCGAGCAGTTCCAGGGTGTACGGGAGGACCGAGGAGAGCAGGGCCACTGCCGAACCCAGGGCGATGGTGGTGGGGTTCAGCAGCCGGGCGCCCGCGTCGACGATGCCCAGCGGGAGGAACACCAGCGCGGCCACCCCCATCGCGAGGGCCAGTCCGTCGGCCTGGGGGAAGCGGCGCCCCGTACGGGCGCTGAAGATGATGTACGCCGCCCACATGACGCCGGCCGACAGGGCGAAGCCGACGCCCAGCGGGTCGAGTCCGCTGAAGCCTCCGCCGCCCAGCAGGAAGACGCCCGCCAGGGCGAGGGCCGCCCATACGGCGTTGACCGCGCGGCGGGAGGCGAAGACGGACAGGGCGAGCGGTCCGAGGACTTCCAGGGTGACCGCGAGGCCGAGGGGGATACGGGCGACCGCCTGGTAGAAGAGTCCGTTCATCCCGGCCATGGTGAGACCGAAGACGATCACCGTCCCCCAGTCGGTACGGGAGTGCCCCCGCAGCCGGGGCCGGCACACCACCAGCAGCACGACGGCCGCCGCCACCAGACGCAGCGTCACCACACCGAGCGCGCCCGCACGAGGCATCAGCGTCACCGCGAGCGCCCCGCCGAACTGGACCGATATCCCGCCCGCCAGCACCAGCCCGACGGGCCCCAGCGAGCCGAACCGGCCAGGGGAGTGCGGGGCGGTGGGGGTCTTGGCCGGAGTGGAGGTACGGACGGTGGTCACAGGCTGTCCTGGGGAGCGGCGGGAGTGGGCTTCATACGTACACCTCGATGTACTTCCCGGTCCACGGTAATGGACCTCCGTCAGGTGTGTGAACCCTTATGCCACTGTACGCAGGCGGTGTCTTGGATGCTGAGATCAAGAACCGGCGGGCCGGTGCCTCAGCGGCGGGCCATGTACAGGTCGAACGCCTTGTGCAGCATCTTGTTCAGCGGGAAGTCCCACTCCCCCACGTACTCCGCCGCCTCGCCGCCCGCGCCGACCTTGAAGCGGAGCAGGCCGAGCAGGTGGTTGGACTCCTCCAGGGTGTCGGTGATGCCCCGGAAGTCGTAGACGTGCGCGCCCAGCTCATGGGCGTCGGACATCATCCGCCACTGCATGGCGTTGTTGGGCTGGACCTCCCGCTTGCGGGCGGTGGAGGCGCCGTACGAGTACCAGACGTGGCTGCCCACGATGAGCATCGTCGCCGCCGCCAGCACCTCCCCGTCGTGGTGGGCGAGGTACAGCCGCATGCGGTCGGGGTCCTCGTTGGCGAGCGCGGTCCACATCCGCTGGAAGTAGGCCAGCGGACGCGGGATGAAACGGTCGCGCTCGGCCGTCTCCCGGTACAGCTCGTAGAACACCGGCAGGTCGTCCGCGCCGCCGCGCACCACCTTCACGCCCGCCTTCTCGGCCTTCTTGATGTTGCGCCGCCACTGCTGGTTGAGCCCGCCGTGGATCTCCTCCAGCGACCGCCCGGCAAACGGCACCTGGCACACGTACCGGGGCTGCCCCGCCGCGAAGCCCTCCTCCGCGTCCGGTTCGCTCTGCCGCCATCCCATATCGCGCAGCCGGTCGGCGAGGGCCTGGGCGCGCGGGTCCTGCCAGGTCGGCTCGGCGTCCCGGAGCCGGTGTGCGGCCGGGTCGGCGATGGCGGCCTTGACCGCCTCCGGACTCCAGCGCCGGGCCACCACCGGCGGCCCCATCTTCACCGAGAACGCCCCCCGCGCCTTGAGGTGCGCCAGCATCGGCTCCAGCCAGCGTTCCAAGCCGTCGGCGTGCCAGTCGATCACCGGCCCCTCCGGCAGATACGCCAGATACCGCTTCACCTTGGGCAACGGCCGCAGCAGCACCAGCCCCGCCCCCACGATCCGCCCTTCCTCGTCGAACCACCCCAGGCTCTCCGCCCGCCAGTCGGGCTTCACCTCCCCCCACGACGGCACCTGCATATGACTGACCGAGGACCGCGAACCCACAAAGGCCAGGTGCTCGGCCCGGCTGACGGGGCGCAGGGTGAGGGTCATACGGAGGACTCCTTCGCGCAGGCAGATCCGGTCACCCTACGATCCCCACCGCCCGTCTTCGGGGCCGAACCACCGCCGACGTCCCGTATCCGCCACCCCTGCACGCAGCCCCCGCACCCAGGGCGCACCGCGGGCCGCCCCCCCTACTCCTCGCTCACTCCCGCCCCTCCCTCTCCAACGCCTCCGCCAGTACCTCTGCCAGATGCCGGGCCCGTATCCCCGTCAGTTGCTCGATCTGGGTCCGGCAGGAGTAGCCGTCCGCCAGAACCGCCGCGTTCCCGGGGGCGGAGCGGAGGGCGGGGAGGAGCTGGTCCTCTGCGCAGGTGCGGGAGATGTCGAAGTGGTTCCTTTCGAAGCCGAAGTTGCCGGCCAGGCCGCAGCAGCCGCCGGTCAGTGGGCCGGTGAGGCCGGCGGAGGTGCGGAGGTCCCGGTCGGCGGTGTCACCGAGGACGGCGTGTTGGTGGCAGTGGGTCTGGCCGGTGACGGGTCGGTCGAGGGCGGGTGGGGTCCAGTGGGGGGCGTGTTGGCGGAGGGTTTCCGCGAAGGTGCGGACGGCGGCGGCCAGGCGGGGTGCGCGGGGGTCGCCGGGCAGGAGTTCGGGGAGGTCGGCGCGGAGGGCCGCCGCGCAGCTCGGTTCCAGGACGACGACCGGGGCCCCGGCCTCAAGCACCGGTTCCATCAGGTCCAGCGTGCGGCGCAGCACCGTGCGGGCCCGCTCCAGGCGGCCGGTGGAGATGTAGGTGAGCCCGCAGCAGACCTGCGCGCGGCGTGCCCCGAGCAGCGCGGTCGGCGTGCGCGAGGTGCCGTCTCCCACCGGGCGCCTGCCGGGCAGCAGGGTCGGCGGCAGCGCCACCCGCAGCCCGGCCGACTCCAGCACCCGGACGGCGGCCCGCCCGACGGACGGGGACAGATGCTCGGTGAAGGTGTCCGGCCACAGCACGACCAGTTGTCCCGAGCCGCCGGTTTCCGGCGCCGGGGGCCGCGCCCGCCACCACCGGCTGAACGTCCCCGCCGACAGCCGGGGGATGTCCCGCTCCGGCGCGATCCCGCCCACCCGTTTCCCCAGCCGGGCCAACGGCCCCGCCGCGGAGAGCCGGTTGAGCAGCGGTGCCGCCCGCACACGCGCCACCCACCGCAGCCACGCCGGCAGCGAGCCCAGGCTGTAGTGGGCGGCCGGGCGCAGCCGGCCGGCGTAGTGGTGGTGCAGGAACTCCGCCTTGTAGGTGGCCATGTCGACGCCGACCGGGCAGTCCGAGCGGCAGCCCTTGCAGGACAGACAGAGGTCGAGGGCGTCCCGCACCTCGGCCGAACGCCAGCCGTCGGTGATGACCTCACCGGCGAGCATCTCGTGCAGCAGCCGCGCCCGCCCCCGCGTGGAGTGCTCCTCTTCCCCGGTCGCCCGGAACGACGGGCACATCACCGCGGACCCGCCCACCGACTCCGTACGGCACTTGGCGACCCCGACGCACCGGCGGACGGCCGCGCGGAAGTCTCCCTCGTCGTGCGGGTAGCCGAAGGCGACGTCCACCGGGCGGCGGGGCAGCACCGCGAAGCGGAGGTCGTCGTCCAGCCGGGCCGGGCGGACCAGCATGCCGGGGTTGAGCAGGCCGTCGGGGTCCCACACCGCCTTGGCCCGCTCGAACAGCGCCACCATTTCCGCGCCGTACATGCGCGGCAGCAGTTCCGCGCGGGCCTGCCCGTCGCCGTGCTCCCCGGACAGGGAACCGCCGTGGGAGACCACCAGGTCGGCCTGTTCCTCGGAGAAGCGGCGGAACCGGCCCACCCCGGCCTCGGTGAGCAGGTCGAAGTCGATCCGGACGTGGACGCAGCCCTCCCCGAAGTGGCCGTAGGGAGCGCCGCGCAGGCCGTGGGCGGTGAGCAGGGCGCGGAAGTCGCGCAGGTAGGCGCCGAGCCGGGCGGGCGGTACCGCGCAGTCCTCCCAGCCGGGCCACGCCTCCGTGCCGTCCGGCATCCGGGTCGCCGTACCGCTCGCGTCCTCGCGCAGCCGCCACAGGCCCCGCTGGGCGACGGGGTCGGTCACCACCAGCGCGTCCACCGCGTCGGCCGCGCTCACGACCGCCTCCGCGCGGGCCCGCGCCTCCGCCTCGTCACCGGCCGCGCCACCGACCGCCTCGCCCTGCAGGAACAGGACCAGGTCGCCGCCGAACTCGGCCTCCTCGACGCCGACACCCTGCTCCGCCAGGTCTACGAGGCCGCCCGCGTGATCTCCTACGCCGGTGACGTCACCTGGCGAGAGGTCAACCGCGTCCTGCGTGCCCGCGCCGTACGCCCCCGGCTGCGCGCCATGCTCGGCGGCGGCAAACCCGTGGCCGAACGCTCACCCCTCGCCGAAGGCGTCGTCGAGCAGGACGGCGAGGCCGTCCTGGCCCGCACCGCCCGCCCCGAACGCGACCCCGTACTGCCCCTGCGCGCCGCGGCCGCCGCCGCACAGGCCGCCCTCCCGCTCTCCCCGCACGCCGTACGGCGCATGGCCGCCACCGCGCGCCCCCTCCCCACCCCCTGGCCCGCCGAGGCCCGCGAACAGCTCATCACCCTGCTCGGCTCCGGACGCCCCACCGTCGACGTGTGGGAAGCCCTGGAGGCCGAGGGCCTGATCAGCCGGCTGCTCCCGGACTGGGAACGCGTCCGCTGCCGCCCCCAGCGCAACGCCGTCCACCTCTGGACCGTCGACCGGCACCTCATCGAGACCGCCGTCCGCGCCTCCGCCCTCACCCGCCGCGTCAGCCGCCCCGACCTGCTCCTGGTCGCCGCCCTGCTGCACGACATCGGCAAGGGCTGGCCCGGCGACCACTCCGTGGCCGGCGAGATCATCGCCAAGGACGTCGCCGCCCGGCTCGGCTTCGACCGCGCCGACGTCACCGTCCTCGCCACCCTCGTCCGGCACCACCTGCTGCTCGTCGAGACCGCCACCCGCCGCGACCTCGACGACCCCGCCACCGTCCGCGCCGTCGCCGATGCCGTCGGCAGCGAGAGCACCCTGGAACTCCTGCACGCCCTCACCGAGGCCGACGCCCTGGCCACGGGCCCCGCCGCCTGGTCCACCTGGCGCGGCTCCCTCGTCAGCGACCTCGTCCGCCGCGTCTGCGCCGTACTCGCCGGTGAACACCCCGGCACCGAGCCCGAACCCGCCGCGCCCACCGCCGAAGAGGAACGCCTCGCCATCGAGGCCCACCGCACCGGCGGGCCGGTCCTCGCCCTGCGCGCTCAGGCCGAACCCGGCCCGCCGGAGGAGTCCGCGGAGGCGGGCGAACCGCTCGGCGTCGAGCTGGTCATCGCCGTACCCGACCAGCCCGGCGTGCTGCCCGCGCTCGCCGGGGTCCTCGCCCTGCACCGGCTCACCGTCCGCACGGGCGGGCTGCGCACGCTGCGGCTGCCCGACGACGTCGATGACGACGGCTCCGTCCTGCTGCTCGACTGGCGGGTCGCCGCCGAGTACGGCTCGCTCCCGCAGGCCAGCCGGCTCCGCGCCGACCTCGTCCGCGCCCTCGACGGCTCCCTGGACATCATGAGCCGCCTCGCCGAACGCGACGCCGCCTACCCCCG
>NZ_WWKH01000586.1:0-14134 GCF_009865595.1 Streptomyces sp. SID1328
GACTTCCCGCCCGGCCGGGACACCCCGCAGGACCGGCTCCGCCATCTGGTCCTGCGGGCCGGGATCGACCTGGAGACCTTCTGGGCCCAGTGGCTCGCCGAGGCGCTCAAGAACCTCCCGGACTTCGAGCCGGACGGTCCGGAGGGCTGATCCCTCAGTAACGCCGGTACGCCTTGGGCCGGCGGCGCAGGAACCAGGCGCCCGCGATGACCGCCGACCCCACCAGCGCCGAGCCCACCCCGAGAGTGAGCGTGCCGTAGTCACGGGTGGCTCCGCCGAGGCCGCCGGCCACACCCAGCGAGGGCGCGGACGTGGCCGCGCGGGTCGGTGCCGGTGTGGTGGACGCCGACACGTTGACCACCTGGCTGCCCGCCGAGACGCCGTTGGAGCACCGCACCACGACTGTGTACGTCCCCGGTGCCACCGCCGACCACGCGGCCGACTGACTGACTGTCGTACCGGACAGCGCCACCTGCCGCCCCTGGACGAAGCTCGTCTGCTGGGCACCCAGCAGTGAGGCCGTGCCCCAACTGCCGTTGTTCAGGGCGCAGGCGCTGGTCACCACCGACACATTGGCGCCCGACGTGCTGACGGAGATCCCGGCCGCCGCCGCGGCGGGTCCGGTGAGCGCCAGCGGCAGCGCGACGGCGGCCAGGGGAGCGGCGGAACGGGAGAGAAGTCGTATGTAGCGCATGGGCTCGCCTCCGGCGGCACGGTGGCGGTACGTCCCGTGCGCCGCCGGGGTCGGGAACATCCGTGCCACCCCGGTAGCAGCCAACGCGGCCCGGCGGGGCGCCGCATGCGCTGCGCGTCCGCCCAGGTGACGCGCTCGGCCGTCCGGGCGGTCAGCGGCCGGTGGTGACGGTCCGTTCCGCGGAGAAGCCGCCCCAGGTGCCGTCCGGCAGCCGGGCCCGCAGCCGCACCCGGTGCACCCGGCCGGCCTGCCGCCCCGCGTACAGGCTGTGGTGCGCCCGGCCGGACGGCGGGGCGCCGCCCCACACCAGAGAGCTGTCCGTGTCCCCGTCCAGCCGGATCTGGTACTCGGTGATCACCCCGTCCACGGTCGGCGGGTCCCAGGCGAGATCCAGGTAGTACGACCCGGCTGTGTGGCGCGACACCACATCGAACCCGGTCGGCGCGGTGCCCCGGCGGTCGTCGGCGCCCGGTGTGATGAGCCGGACCGGAGTGCTCGCGGGGGAGAGGTTCCCCGCCGCGTCCTGGGCCCGGACGGTGAAGACGTAGCGGGTTCCGGGGCGCAGCCCGGTGACCACGGTCGCGGTCTGGGCCCCGCCCACGGCGTGGATCTTCACCCCGGCCTGCTGGATCGCGTACGACCGCACGCCCCGTTCGTCGTGCGCGGCCGCCCAGGACAACTGGACGGCACGCCCGTCCACCACCTTGCCGGTGACCCGCCCGGGGCGGCTCGGCGCCACATGGTCGGCGGCCTCATAGGCGGGCGTCCGGGCTCGTACCTCCCGGCTCGGCGGCCCGAGGCGGCCGTCCGCGCTCCGGGCCCGCACGGTGAAGACGTACGGCGTGGACGGCTTGAGCCTGGTGACATCCACCATGTGCTGCGCGGCCGGTACTTCGCCGACTTTTGTGGGGCCGCGATATATCTCGTAGGCATGGACGCCGGAGCCGGCCGCGTTCCACATCACATGGACGCTGGTGGCACTGCCCGCGTCGGCGGTGACGCCGGTCGGGGCGCCGGGGGCCGGCCCCTCGCCGGACTCGCCGTCGGCCGTCCCGCAGGACGCGGCCAGCAGGAGGGCCGCGCAGAGCGGCGCCCAGCGGCCGGGGCGGAGGGGAACTCGTCGCACGGCGCTGCCTCCCGGAGGCCCGCATCACGGCAAAGGTCCGGACCAATATGGCGCCTGCGGGGCCGTCCCGGCAAGGGGGCCGCAGTGGTGAGGGTGTCCGGACGTTACGTATGCTGTTGCTCCTCTGAGGCGTGAACTTCCCCTTCGCGGAGACCAGTTCACCCGTGGCGCGGACACGCTGTCGTCGCCGAAACCGCGCCGACGCGGGCGGCCGGGGGGCCGGACCTCGCCGATCCGCCCTCCGGACTCCCGTGGACTGTTCCATCCGGCCGCGGCACGTGCCATATCCGGCCGCACCATGCCAGCCGTACGCGACTCCCCGCCCAGGGGAAGGAACTGGCCCGGAAGTGCGTCGGGCGCACGGCCTGACGGTGTGCGGGCCGGCCCCCGGTGGCGGGGACCGGCCCGGCGCTCACACTTTGCGGTAGGCGTACGCCTCGCTCGCGGCGGCCACCACCGCGTCCAGGTCGGCACCCGTCACGGCCGTCACCACGGCAGCCACCGCGCCCTCCACGAACGGGGCGTCCACCAGGCGGGTGTCCGCAGGGAGTTCGTCGCCCTCCGCGAGCAGCGCCTTCACCGTGAGCACCGCGCTGCCCAGGTCGGTGAGGACCGCGACGCCCGCGCCCTGGTCCACGGCGGCGGCCGCCGCGGATATCAGCTCCGCGCTGGTGCCGAAGCCGCCGCCCTCGGTGCCGCCCGCCGCGGCGACCGGTACCGCCGTGGCACCGCCCGCCAGGGCCTTCGCCAGCCCGGCCACCGACTCGGCGACCTCCGCGCTGTGCGACACCAGCACGATCCCGACATGCCGCTCGTCATTCATCAGAGCCTCCTTCCGCCGCGGTCACGAGCGCGGCGATCAGCAGAGCGGACGAGGTGGCACCTGGGTCCTGGTGGCCGATGCTGCGCTCCCCGAGATAGCTCGCCCGGCCCTTACGGGCCTGCATCGGGGTCGTCTCCACCGCACCGGACTCGGCGGCCCGGCGCGCCGTGTCAAAGCCCTCGCCGAGCGCGTCCACGGCCGGGATCAGCGCGTCCAGCATCGTCTTGTCGCCCGGCGCCGCTCCGCCGAGCGCCTTCACCCCGTCCACCCCGGCCCGCAGCGCCTCCGCCAACTGCGCCTCACTGACCTCGGGCGCGTCCCCGAGCACCTTGCCGGCCCGGCGCAGCAGCGTGCCGTACAGCGGGCCGGAGGCGCCGCCGACCGTGGAGATGAGCTGGCGCCCGGCGAGCGAGAGCACGGCACCCGGAGTGTCCGGCGCCTCCTTCTCCAGGGTGGCCAGCACGGCTGTGAACCCGCGCTGGAGATTGCTGCCGTGGTCCGCGTCGCCGATGGCCGAGTCGAGCGCGGTGAGCCGCTGCGCCTCCCGGTCGACGGACGCGGCGGTCGCCGTTATCCAACGGCGGAAGAAGTCGGCGTCGAGCACTGGATCTCCTTGGCTGGTAGGGATGTTGACCACTGACTCCGCCGTATCACATCCCCCAGCGCAGTGCCGGGGTCCGGACCGGCGCGTCCCACAGCCGCAGGAGCTCCTCGTCGACCTGGCACAGGGTGACGGAGGCGCCCGCCATGTCGAGCGAGGTGACGTAGTTGCCGACGAGCGTGCGGGCGACGGCCACGCCCCGCTCCGCCAGCACCCGCTGCACCTCGGCGTTGAAGCCGAACAGCTCCAGCAGCGGGGTGGCGCCCATGCCGTTGACCAGGACCAGCACCGGGCCGCGCGGGGTCATGTCGTCCAGGATGGCGTTCACCGCGAAGTCGGCGATCTCGCCGGAGGTCATCATCGGGCGCCGCTCGCGGCCCGGCTCACCGTGGATGCCGATGCCCAACTCCAGCTCGCCGGGCGGCAGATCGAAGGTGGGGGAGCCCTTGGCCGGGGTGGTGACGGCGTTCAGGGCCACCCCGAAGCTGCGCGAGTTGTCGTTGACCTGGCGGCCGATGGCCTCGACCCGCTCCAACGGCTGCCCCTCGGCCGCCGCCGCACCCGCGATCTTCTCCACGAACAGGGTCGCCCCGGTGCCGCGCCGGCCGGCGGTGTAGAGGCTGTCGGTGACGGCCACGTCGTCGTTGACCAGGACCTTGCCGACCCGGATGCCCTCGTCCTCGGCCAGCTCGGCGGCCATGTCGAAGTTGAGCACGTCGCCGGTGTAGTTCTTCACGATGAACAGCACCCCGGCCCCGCTGTCCACGGCCGCCGCGGCCCGCGCCATCTGGTCCGGCACCGGTGAGGTGAACACCTCACCGGGACAGGCCGCCGCCAGCATCCCGGGCCCGACGAACCCGCCGTGCAGCGGCTCATGCCCCGACCCGCCCCCCGACACCAGCCCCACCTGCCCGGCCACCGGCGCGTCCCGCCGGACGATCACCCGGTTCTCCACGTCCACGTTCAGATCCGGATACGCGGCCGCCATCCCACGCAGCGCATCGGCCACCACGGTCTCGGGGACGTTGATCAGCATCTTCATCGGTGTCTCCTGGTGAGAGCTCAGACGGGCCTCTGAACAGCGCTTTCGCTGGTCAGGCTGGGTGAGGTCGCTTTTTGATCGTGGCGGTCCTTGGCGGCCGGAGGCGGGCTCCGGCGGTCTGATGCTGATTTTCGTGGTGGAGTGTCAGGTGTCGGTGGGTGGTCTGTGACGTTGAGATCGCAGTACTACTGTCGGCAGTATCGGCCTTGTGGCGGCGAAGGTCACGTGGAGGGGGACAGGTGCTTGTACTGGTCCTGCGTTGCCCGGTCGCGTGCAGGTCAGGGTCAGCTCACGCATCGCGGGGTGTCTGTTCCTGCGCTTGACCCGTACAAGCCCTGATGGGGCGCGGTTCGCGCGGCGAGTGCGGCGGTCCAGCAGAATTGCCCCGGCGGCCGGGGAAATCCGTATCCGCCATTGGAGTGATCTTGGCGGTGCGAGGTGGGCGCATGGCCGTTCCGGTGCGAAGTGGCGGCGTCGGCAGTCCTTGCCGCAACATGCCGGGCTCGGTGAAGGTGCTGAAAAGTGGCTCCCCGCTGCTTTAAAGCCCCAGCTCACGGGCTGAGAGAGCGGACTCGGTCGTAGCTCACCGGCACCCCGAGCCGGCTGCGCGGCCGAGCCGTCGCGGAGAGCGGTGGCCCTCCGGCGGCCCGGCGCGGCGGCGTGGGTGGCAGGGGATGCTGGGGCCGCCGCCGAGTGGGTCGCTGTTCGGGCTGTGGTACCTGCGGGTGGCCGCCGCGGTCGACGTGCTGGGGGGCGTTGTGGGTGTCCTTCGGGGACGACATCCGGCGGCACGACACGGCGGACCTCTTCACGCCGTACCTGATCACGCCCGGCTACGCCTCCGGGGCCTTCGCGATCTTCCTGGCGGTGACCCTGCGCCGGCGCAAGCGGGCGGCGTGGATTCTGAACCTCGCGCTGTCGGGGCTCCTCGCGGCCGCGTTCGTGGCGGCGCTGGCGCTCGCGCCGGAATTCCGGGGCCACCCGCAGAACTGGATTTCGCCGGCGCTGACGGCGTTGTTCCTGGGTGCCCTGCTGACCGGGCGCCGCGAGTTCTACGCCAAGGGCGACCGGTCGAATCCTCGGCGCGCGGTCCTGACCGCGGCCTGCCCGGCGCGCGGACGAGGCCCCGCCGGCGGCGGCCAGCCCAGGAGCGCCACGTCCGCAGGACCGGACGCTCAGGTGCCGGGGACCGAGGGCATCGCGTTGCGACGGTGACGACGTGGCTGTGTCGCCCCGGTGTCGGTGCCCCTATGCTCAGGCCGCGCGGGTGCCGTGATCAAGGTGCGCGTGTTGCCCGTGCATGAACTCGCCGCCCTTGTCGGGCTTCACGTGAAGGTGTGTTGTGCGTAGATTTCTACGGCTTCGTTTCGCTCATCTGATATCCGCTCTCGTGATGTCAGTGGTGTCCATTGTTGCCTTCGGGGTGCCGAGTCATGCCACGACCCCGCTGGCCAACAACGCCGTCTTCAACAACCCCAACGACGCGACGGACAAGTACGCGCTCGAGAACTACTTGATCGGTCTGATCAACGGGGCCCCGGCCGGGTCGACGATCCGTATCGCCATCTACGCGTTCAACTCGCAGGCGTACTACGACGCTCTGGTGGGTGCCTACAGGCGCGGCGTGAACATCAAGATCGTCGCGGACGACTACCTGCCGACGTCGAACATCCAGAAGACGACCGCCGACCTGGCCGCGGTTCTGGGGTCCGACCCGGCTGCGCTCTCGTACGTTCTGCTGTGCCACGGCGGCTGTATCGAGCACGACACGGCCGGCGGCATCATCAACCACGACAAGTTCTATCTGTTCACCAGCACGTCGGGCAGCTCCGATGTGCTGGTGCAGTCGTCGGCGAACATGATCTCCGCGACCTCGGGTGTGAACGGTGGGATCAACGCGTGGAACAACGCGCTGACCCTGGTCGATCAGCCGGACATCTACCAGGCCTACGTCGACCGTTTCACGGCGATGAAGGCGGCTCAGATGTCGGGGAAGGGGTCGAGCGTCGACTACACGACGGCGACGGGTGCCAACGCCGTGACCGGCACCAGCGCGAAGGCGTACTTCTTCCCGCAGCAGGACCCCGGTGAGGATGTCATCCTCGGTGTTCTGGGCAACATCGACTGTTCCACCGGGGGCAGTGTGCATCTGGCCATGTACGACCTCAAGGACGTGGCTGTCGCCCAGAAGCTGAAGAGCCTGGACGACGCGGGTTGCACCGTGCACGTGGTCTACACCGATCAGGGCACGTCCGACGACAACGCCCTCAACGCCCTGAGTGCCTGCGGCCCGCACAGCGGTGTGGCCGTCTACCAGTTCGCCAAGACGGCTCCGCCTGCCGCGATGCTGCACTCCAAGTACCTTCTGGTGGACGCCGGTTACCTGGGTACGGCGTCGCAGATCATCTGGACGGGGAGTGTCAACTACACCACCCAGTCCCTGCACGCCAATGACGAGGCGCTGCTGAAGTACAGCGGTACGCCGGCGGTCTTCGACGCGTACCAGTCGAACTACACCACGCTGGAGACGCTCGGTTCCTTCAGCCGGGCGGGGACCTGCTGATCGTCCGACGCGTCGGTCGCTGACCTGTCGCTCGCAGGACCGGCCGAGCTGCTCGCTCGGCCGGTCCTGACTCGTTTCCGCTCGGACCGAGGAGCGCGTACCGGTGACGGGGCGGTGGGTCGCCCCTCCAGCACCGTGCGGCCGTACACCGGAGCGTGCGTGAGACGCGGGCAGGCCGGGATCCGCGTGTCGGTGGGGGAGCGAGCAGCCCCGGTCCACGTGCGAGAGCCGCGGTATGCGCGTCCGGTCGCCGTCGGGGCCGTACGAGCCGCCGCCGGACAGGCACGGTTGCGCGTTCAGCCGTCACGTGGGGCGGATGGCCCCCGGAGCGGCGCGTTCCCGCAGGCGAGGGCAAGTGGAAGGCTTGGGACATGGCTTTGCGAGTGTGGCGGGTGTTCCGGCGTTCCTGGCAGCCGGGTCACGCGCCCGCGCTGGTGGTGATCCCTCTGGGGTTGATCGTCGCCGTCTGCGTGGTGGACGTGCTGGCTCCGCCACACATTCACCTCGGGCCCCTGCTGGTGGCGGCACCGGCGATCACGGTGGCGTTCGCGGGCGCCCGTGTGACGGCACTGATGGGGGCGCTCGCCGTGGCGGCGCAGGTGCTGATCGGTGTGCTGAGAGAGGGATTGTCCTCCGGCAACATCCAGGCTCAGATCACCGCCCTGGTCGTGGTGTCGGCCGTCTGTGTCGGCATCTGCGTGGTGCGGGACCGGAGGGAGCGCCAGCTGCACCGGGTGCGGTCCGTCGCGGAGGCAGCGCAGAGTGTGCTGCTGCAGCCCTTGCCTGCCCGCACCGGTCCGCTGCGGATTTCCGGGCTGTACATCCCCGCCGAGGAAGAAGCCGATCTGGGGGGAGATCTGTACGCGGCAGCGCGGACCGACCACCACAGCACCCGGCTCCTCATCGGTGACGTGCGCGGCAGTGGCCTGGCCTCGATCAACAACGCCGCCCTGCTGCTCGGCGCCTTCCGCGCGGCCGCCCATCGGCAGGCCACCCTGCCTCGCCTCGCCGTTCACCTGGACGCCGCGTTCCGCTGGGACGCCAGTCAGTGGCGGTCACAGTCGCAGGAGGACGCCGACGAGGACTTCGCCACCGCGATCCTGCTGGACATCCCCGACGACGAGCCGGTCGTCCACCTCATCAACTGCGGCCACCCGCCGCCACTGCTCCTGCGCGGCTCCCACGTCACTCCCCTTACGGCGGAGGCGAGCCACCTTCCGATCGGGCTCGGTGGTGCCTTCGGAATGGCTGCCTACGACGTCCAGACGTTCCCCTTCGAGGCCGGCGACCTGCTTCTCCTCTATACGGACGGCGTCATCGAAGCGCGCAACACCGGCGGACTCTTCTACCCGTTCAACGAACGGGCGCCCGCATGGGCCAAGGACGACCCCGACGAACTCCTGCGCGCCCTCCACGACGACCTGCTGGCCCACGTCCACGGACACCTCGACGACGACGCGGCCGCGGTCGCCATCCGCCGCGTGTCCCTCTGATCCCGGCATCGGGAAGCTCCCGAGTGGGCTCCACCGTCATCCGGCTCGCCCGGCATCCGGGCATCCGCACGGTCGGCCTGACGCCGCCACCCTGCATTGCCTCCCGGACAGCTATGGACCGCCGTCTTGGAGCCGGCCTCCGCTCAAGCGGGTTCACCCACACGCACTGACAGGTGGCGGCCGCGCTGTGCTGCCCCGCCGGGCGACGTACCCGGCTTCGGTGAGGGCAAGGAGGCGGCGCCGAATGACGTGTGTTCGGTGGACCACGACCGCTCGGGTGAGAACAGCTTCTGCGCTCCCGTGAGATCGAGCAACCTGTCGATCGCAGGGCTGGCGGCCTGGATGGTGACGGTCTTGCCCTGACTCAGGGCCCGGTGCCGGAGTTCCAGAAGCACGTTGAGGCCGGCGCAGTCGCAGAAGCTGAGCCCGCTCAGGTCCAACTCGAGACGGTGGGACGAAGCGGCCAGGGCTTCGACCAGGCGGGCCCGGATCTGGTCGCCCGAGACGAGGTCGAGTTCACCCCGCACTATCACCCGGTTCCGGTTGCCGCACGATGCGAACAGCGCTGTTGCCTGACCAGGCGGAAGCGAGCCGGCAGCCCCGTCTCTCTCGGAACAGGAGAGGTTCGGCGCCAGGGGGGACCGGTCCCGATCCGAGGATTGCTGCATGGCTTACTCCAAGTGCACTGGTGCGACCGCCCCAACATTCCCCCAAGGAGGCAACATGCGTCAAGTGATGCACGAAAGCGCGTACGTGTTTTTGGAAGCGTGCATAGTTGCTCGTTAGAATCGCTCCATGGATGGGGTACCTGAGTCACACAGCGGGTGGACGTTCCTGACGAACCACGCTCGCGTCCTTGCAGCCATCGCGGACAACCAGAGCGCACGGGTTCGCGACATCGCCCTCCGCTGCCGCCTCACTGAGCGCGCGGTGCAAAAAATCATCGCGGACCTGGAGCAGGCCGGCTACCTCTCACACACTCGTCAGGGGCGTGGCAACATCTACGAGATCGACCCCGGCAAGGTTCTGCGCCATCCGACCGAAGCCGGTCTGGGCCTGACGGTGGCCTCACTCCTCTCCCTGCTCAATCTCCAGGACCAGACCCATCGCCAGGCGATGCCCAGCGAGCCCGTATGAAGTGATCATGCTGGGGTCGAGGTGGACCGGTCCCGGCTCGCTTCCGTCGGCTGGGACGGCGGTCCGCGAGGTTCTGCCGTGGCTGAGGAAGCAGGGCTGCTCGTTCGGCTTCCCCGGCGCTGAGCCCGTGGCGACAGCGGGACGAGGCGGCTGGCACGCGCACTCCGCGGGGAGCCGGTCGTGGTCAGGTGACCTCCGCCTGCCCCGTGCGAGCGGTGCGAGCGTCCGGACACTTCCGCCCGGCGCGATCACCGGCATCGGCCCTCAGACTGCCACGCGGACCGGCGCGGCACGCGGGGGTGTGAAAGCCGTCGGCAGCGTGCCCGGCCCGAGCGGGGTACCAGGGCGTGGTCACAGGTGGGAGAGGCCGAAGGAGACCAGGAAGCCGCAGGAGACGATCAGTCCGAGAGCCAGACGGGTCTCTTCGTACGCCTCGGGGATCGTGGTGTCCCCGACCATGGCCAGGATGGCTCCCGCCGCGACGGCCGTCACCGTGGCCACCACGGCCGGGGACATGTCGCCGAGCACAACGTACCCGAGCAGCGCGGAGAGCGCGCTGGCCGCGGCGATGGAGCCCCACACCCCGAAGACGTGACGCGCCCCGCGTCCCGCCGCGCGCATGCCCGCCGAACTCGACAGTCCCTCGGGCACGTTGCTGATGAACACGGCCGCCACCGTCACCAGGCTGACCGCGCCAGCGCCGCCGAGCAGGCTCACACCCATGGCCGCCGACTCCGGGATCCCGTCCAGCAGCGCGCCGAGCGCCAGGGCACTGCCCGATCCGGCGAGCAGCCCCCACCCACCGACGACCAGAGCATCCGTCATGTCCCATGGGTACCCCGGGAGCCGCGCCCTGCGCCGCAGGTCAGCCTTGGCCCTTCCGGCCTGCTTTGCCCTTGGAGCCGCCGGATGCACCGGCCGGCTTCCGCGCGCCGCCGGGCCCGGCGTGGGCAGGAGCACCCTTGGTCGCCTTCTTGTCGCGTCCCGGGGCGTGGTGCTTCGGGGTGTCGCCGCCCTTCTCCGCACCGGGTGACGTCCGGCGCGCGGCGGCCGGGGCCGCGGCTTCCGTCACGGCTGTCTCGCTGGCCGGAGCCGCGTCGCCGGCCGGGGCTGCGGCGGAGGTGGAGCGTGACGGCTCGGACGCCGAACCCGACTCCGGCCGCCGCGTGTCCGGGTCTGCGGCGGTGGTCCTCGGCGCCTTGGCGGAGTCGGAGGGCGGCTGGGCCAGTTCGGAGGTGGGGGAGCCGGAGCCGACGCGATCGTCGCTGTGCGCGCCGGTGCCCAGGGTCACGGCGAGGGTGGCTCCCAGAGCCGCCGAAAGCGCGGTCAGGGCGGTGCCGACCGCGAGGCGGCGCCCCTGTCCCGTCCTGCCCATATGCCGTGCCCGACCCCGGCTGCGCGTATCGTCGTCCGCCCGCGCGGGGATGGTGACGGGGGCCACCGAGGACAGCGCGGCGTCCGGTACGGCGTGCGAAGGTGCGGAGCAGTGGGCGGACAGCGCCGAGGCGCAGCTCGGGGCGTCGGGCCGCGTCGTCTCGTCCTGGGCCGTCATGGCGTGCAGGAGACGGGCCAGACCCGGGGGTAGCGAGCGCGGGACGACGGGCGGCCGGTGCATGCGTGCCACAGCCGCTTCCAGCGGGGTCCCCGCGTACTCCAGTTCCCCTTTCAGGCATTCGAGCAGGACCAGGCCGAGGGCGTAGATGTCGGCGGCCGACCCGACCTCCCTGCCCATGACCTGCTCCGGCGCGAGATAGGCAGCGGTTCCTATGAGGACGTCGGAAGCGGTGTGACGAGTGGCGTTCACCAGCCGGGCGATGCCGAAGTCCGCGAGGTGAGGCGCGCCGGAGGCGTCCAGCAGGACGTTCGACGGCTTGATGTCGCGGTGCACGATGCCGGCGTCGTGCACATGGGCGAGCGCCCGCGCGAGGGCGGCGCCCAGCTCGGCGACGCGCCGGGGAGACAGTGGCCCGCTCGCGAGGCACTCGCGCAACGTCCGCCCTGTGACCAGCTCCATGACGAGGTAGGCGCGGTCCTCGTGCCGGCCCGCGTCGTAGACGGTCACCAGACCGGGGTGCTGAAGCCGCGCCAGCAGAACGGCCTCCTCGGCGAACCGCCGTTCCATCTCCGGGTCGGCTCCCGCCCGGAAGAACTTGACGGCGACCCGTCGTCCGAGGCGGACATCGACGCCCTCGTAGACGTCGGCGGCACCTCCTCGGCCGATACCGGCGCCCAGCCGGTACCGGCCACCCACGGTCTCGGCAGTCACCCTCTGCGTCGGCGGGAAGTCCGTTCGGGGGCCGTTCATTCGTCTCTCCGTTACTGTCACCGCGAGCAAAGCCGACAATCGACGCTGTGTGGCGCGGGTACCCGCTCATGCGGCAGGCACCCCGGCCACTTCGGTGGTCGACGGCCGCGCCGTCGTGGTGACGTCACACCACCTCAGAACTCCGAACGGAAGGGGAGTCCGCGCGTCCGTTCGGAGCCGCTGGGCCGGCCGGGGACGCGGCCGCCCGACCGGGCCGGCTGCCACGGTGCGAGGTGCTCAGGGCCGGAGCTGAAGTCCTCACCCCGGTCGTGGGCGCGCGGGTCGGCGGCGTCGGCCTGACGGGCCGCCCGGGACCCCTGCGCGGTCGGGTGACTGGAAACCCGGGATCGGGGAACCGGAAGAGATGCCCTGCCCCACAAGGGGAGGGCCGGGTCTCCCGACGCCCGGCTCCCTCACCGGAAGAAGGACCATGATGGCGCACGAAGACGACGGTGGGCAGGCCGTACCGAACACCCCGGGCATGCGCTCCGACGGCGTCACACGCCGCCGCCCCCTGCGCGAGTGGCACGTCGAGGAGACGGTCGAGGTCTCGGTGCCGGTCCGCACGGCTTACGACCAGTGGACGCAGTTCAAGACGTTCCCGCGCTTCTCGGACGTGGTGCAGGGCGTCGAGCAGATCAGGCCGACCGTCACCGCGTGGACCCTCGGCTACGGCCCCCTGCGGCACCGTTTTGAGGTCGAGATCGTGGAACAGGACCCCGACGCCTACCTGGCCTGGCGTGGCCTGGAGCAGCACCCCGCCCACCAGGGCGAGGTCGAGTTCAGGCCGACGGAGTCCGGTGGCACCGCGATCACGGTCCGGATGCTCCTCCAGCCGCACGGGGCCGCGAAGGTCCTCACCCGCTCGTCCAGGGTCGTGGGGCTGACCGTGCGACTGGTGCGCGGGGAACTGGTGAGCTTCAAGCACTTCATCGAAGGACTCGGTCAGGCGGGCGGCGCCTGGCGCGGCACCATCCGCAACGGCCGGGTTCAGCACGACTCCCCGGAACCGCCCAGGAGCCGTGTCGCCCAGTGGCCCGTCGGCTGACCCGCGTACCGCACACGGCAAGAGAAAGGCCAAGCGATGCAGAACCCGCCCGGTGAGGAGCCGGAGACCTCCCTCTCCGTGACACCGCCGAAGAAGTGGGCGGCCGGGGTTCCCGCCGTCGTGCACGCGCTGGAGTACTCCCTGGAGCAGACCTCCCCGCGCAAGACCGGGGTCGACCTGCTCACCATGAACCAGGTGGGCGGGGTCGACTGCCCCGGCTGCGCGTGGGCGGACCCCGCTCCGGGCCGGCGCCATCGCAACGAGTACTGCGAGAACGGCGCCAAGCACATCAACGACGAGGCCACGACGCGCCGGATCACCGCCGACTTCTTCCGCGAGCACAGCGTGTCCGATCTGGCCGCCCGCACCGACATGTGGCTCAACCAGCAGGGCCGGCTCACCGAGCCGATGATCAAGCGGCCCGGGTCGGACCACTACGAGCCCATTGACTGGAACGACGCCCTGGGCGTCCTGGCACAGGAACTGAAGGGGCTGGACTCGCCGGACGAGGCGGTCTTCTACACCTCCGGCCGGGCCAGCAACGAGGCCGCCTTCGTCTTCCAGCTCTTCGCCCGTGCCCTGGGCACCAACAACCTGCCCGACTGCAGCAACATGTGCCACGAGTCCAGCGGCTTCGCCCTGAACGAGACGCTGGGCGTCGGCAAGGGCACCGTGAGTCTCGACGACCTCCACCACGCGGACCTGATCTTCCTGGTGGGACAGAACCCGGGCAGCAATCACCCGCGGCAGCTGTCGGCCCTGGAGGAGGCCAAGCGCAACGGCGGCCGCATCGTGGCGGTGAACCCGTTGCCGGAGGCGGGGCTGCGACGCTTCAAGAACCCCCAGAAGCCGCGTGGGGTCGTGGGACGGGGCACCCAGATCGCCGACCGCTTCCTGCACATCAAGCCGGGCGGGGATCTCGCCCTGTTCCAGGCACTGAACCGGCTGTTGCTGGAGGCGGAGGACGCGCGTCCCGGCACCGTCCTGGACCACGACTTCATCGACGCCCACACCTCCGGTTTCGAGGAGTTCGCCCGGCACGCCCGCACCGTCGACTGGGACGACGTGCACGCGGCGACTGGACTGACCCGCGAGGAGATCGAGAAGGTCCGCGACGAGGTCCTGCGCAGCGAACGCGTCGTCGTGTGCTGGGCGATGGGCATCACGCAGCACAAGCACGGCGTACCCACCATCCGGGAGATCGTCAACTTCCTGCTGCTGCGCGGCAATCTGGGGCGCGCCGGCACGGGCGCCTGCCCGGTGCGCGGCCACAGCAACGTCCAGGGCGACCGCACCATGGGC
>NZ_WWKH01000587.1:0-11130 GCF_009865595.1 Streptomyces sp. SID1328
GGCGTCCAGGTCGTTCGTACAGTGGCGCGCTCCACCTGGACGCCCGGCACCGCGCCCGCTCCACGACGTGTGGGCCGAACGCAGACGGGACGCAGCCGAGGCCGGCGGAGGGGTGAGGCAGTCTTCTAGCTCTCTGGTTCAGAGACGCACAAGTGCTCTTACACTCGATTCTGCGACAACGGCGTGCCCCCGCAACTGCACCCCCGCCAGCTGAGCTTCCACACGGCGGCGAGCAGAACGTGGAGCACGACATCCAGCAGAGCGAGGGGGCACGGTGAGGGTCGTTAGCAACCGGGGTAGTGACCGACTGATCGATTTGGTGCGGTCAGGGCTCGAGCCTGGGGGCCAACTGGATCTAGCAACACCCGAATTCTCTGTTTTCGCTTACGGAGAGCTACGCGCCCAGCTCTCCAGACTGAAAGCAGTTCGCATTCTGCTCCCCAACGCAGACGCCGACGTCCACCTTGTCGGAGGTGAGCACGACCGTGCAGCGCGGAACCGCCTTGAGACGCGCTGGCTGGCCGCCTCTTGCGCCGACTGGCTGGTCAGACAAGGCCGAGTGCGCCATGCCGCCGACGGCATCCCACAGGGAGCACTCATCCTGCGCGACATGGCAGGCAAGCCGCAACACGCAACGTCCGGGTCGCTCAGCTTCACCGCGGCAGGGCTAGGCACCGCCCCCGGCAACCCACTAAGCCTTATCCAGGCCGCTGACGACACGGCCGAAAGCGAGCTGCTCGCCACTTGGTTCGAGAACGTATGGACACACACGCTCGCCCCGGACGACCTTGAGCCCGCGATCATAGATCGACTCCATGCTCTCGGCACCTACCGCGATCCGCAGCGTGTGTACCACCTGATGTTGCACCACCTCCTAAGCGCCTCCGGTGGCGAGCTTGACGAAGACGACGTAGTGGACGCCGCGACCGGTATCCGCGACACAGCCGTGTGGAAGAAGTTGTACAAGTTTCAGCGCGACGGTGTCATCGGCGCAATCGACAAGCTGAACCGATATGGCGGTTGCATTATCGCCGATAGCGTCGGTCTCGGTAAGACCTTTGAGGCACTGGCCGTCATCAAGTACCACGAGCTGCGCAATGACCGTGTTTTGGTGCTCTGCCCGAAGCGACTGCGGGACAACTGGACGATGTATGCGGCCAACGACCGGCGCAATATTCTCGCTGCCGACCGATTCAACTACGACGTCCTCAATCATACGGATCTGTCCCGTGAACGGGGAATGTCTGGTGAAATCGACCTCGCGCATGTCAACTGGGGTAATTACGACCTAGTAGTTATCGACGAGTCCCACAACTTCCGCAATGCCAAGTCGCCGAAGAAAGACGGCGAGACGCGCTACGACCGGCTGATGCGACAGATTGTGAAGGATGGCGTGAAGACGCGTGTCCTGATGCTCTCCGCAACCCCAGTCAATAATCGCCTCGCGGACTTGCGTAACCAGATTGCCTTCGCTACCGAAAACGAGGACACTGCACTGTCGCCGTTCGGTATCTCGAGCATCAACGAGACAACCCGGAAGGCGCAGCGGCAGTTCAACAAGTGGCAGGACCTGGCCCCGAATGACCGCGCTCCAGCCCGCTTGGTCGACATGCTCGGCTTCGACTACTTCGCCCTGCTCGACATGCTGACCATCGCCCGCTCCCGCAAGCACGTCGAGAAGTACTACGGGACCGCCGAGACAGGCCGTTTTCCGGAACGCCGGACACCGATCAATATTAAGGCGGACATCGATACGCACGGCGACTTCCACTCCATCAAGGACCTCAACGACGAGATCCGACGGCTCAACCTAGCCGCCTACTCGCCGATGCAGTACGTCCTCCCACACAAGCGCGCTGAGTACGACGCCAAATACAGCACTCGCCTCAGCAGCGGAAAGGGCTCGTTCCAGCAGGCAGACCGCGAGCGAAGCCTTGTCAACCTACTGCGTGTCAACATCCTCAAGAGACTGGAGAGCTCGGTCGAGTCTTTCCGGCTCACGGTGTCCCGGCAGCTCACAGACGTGGAGCGCCGGCTTGCCGCGATCGACCGGAACGACTCTGCTGTCTCGGATTTGAACATCGCTGATGTCGAGATCGACGACACACGGTATGAGGACTTGCTTATTGGGGGTAAGGTCAAGGTCCTCATCACCGACATGGACCTGATCAAGTGGCGCCAGGACCTTAACCAGGACCGCGAACGGCTAGCCGGCATGCTAGACGCGGCCAACAAGGTCAGCGCGAAACGTGATGCCAAGCTCGCACAGCTTAGGGAAATGATCAAGAACAAGGTCCGCGCCCCCATCAACGAAGGAAACCGGAAGATCATCGTCTTCACGGCTTTCGCGGACACCGCTAAGTATTTGTACGAGCAACTCGCCGATTGGGTGCGGGAAGATCTCGGCATCGAGGCTGGCCTTGTCACCGGCTCCGGCAGTAACCGAACTACCCTTCCGGAACTGCGCCGGGACCTGTCCACTATCCTCTCGGCATTCTCGCCACGTTCCAAGCAACGCCCCGAGGAACTGGCCGCAGAGGGCGAGCTCGACCTTCTCATTGCGACCGACTGCATCTCCGAGGGACAGAACCTGCAAGACTGCGACTGGCTAGTGAACTACGACATCCACTGGAACCCAGTCCGCATAATCCAGCGCTTCGGTCGTATCGACCGGCTTGGCTCCACTAACGAGACGATCCAACTGGCTAACTTTTGGCCGCAGATGGACCTCGAGGAATACATCAACCTGGAACGGCGGGTCAGCGGACGCATGGTCCTTCTTGACATCTCCGCCACCGGCGAGGAAAACGTCATCCGCTCGGAGTCTGGTGATCCGATGAATGATCTCGAGTACCGTCGTACCCAGCTCCTCAAGCTCCAAGACTCGGTCCTCGACCTGGAAGATCTCTCTACCGGTGTCTCCATCGCCGACCTGACCCTCACCGACCTCCGGATTGATCTCGCCGACTACGCCAAGAATCATCGTGCCCCACTGGAGGAGGAACCACTTGGGGTCCACGCCGTCACCGAGGCAGACCTGAGCGGCGACGTTCCACCAGGGTTGATCTTCTGTCTGCGCGCCGAGGGAAAGGCGGCTGATCGGGCGGAACGGTCCGGCGATCCGCTGGCTCCCTACTACGTGGTGCATGTGGGCGAGGACGGCGCAGTGCTGCTGGGGCACACCCAGGCTAAGCGTGTCCTGGACCGACTGCGACGAGTCTGCGCGGAGCAAAACACCGCCGACACGGCGACCTGCGCCTGCTACGACGCCCTCACCCGCAAGGGCGCTGACATGCGAACAGCCCGAAAGGCCCTCGCAGGAGCTGTGCGGTCCATCACCGGTAAAGAGGAGGAGCGTGCCGTAGCGAGCCTGTTCAGCTTGGACGGCACGCAGGCCACATCGGGCCAGTTCGCCGGCGTCGACGACTTCGAGGTCATCGCGTTCCTTGTCATCCTGTCGAGTGATGAGCTGCGAGCTGCTAAGTGAGCGCCGAAGACATACTGGCGGCCCTCGGACTCCCGGATGAGTGCTGGGTGGATATGCGAGTCCCGAAGACGCAGCTCGTTGAGCATGGAGGCTTCGTCACCGCGGACCGTCGGCGCATTCAGGAGGGGATCGAGTCACTGCGTTGGGTGGCGGCCATCAAACCGACGACTGTCAGCATTCCGTCTTACGAAGCTCCAGACGGCACGCGGCGTATTCCTGAGCTTCAGGCGATGACCCTAACGCTGCGCCCAGATGCGTCGGCTGGCCGTGTCAACGAGCTGATCCACCGGGTATTTCCATATCCGGTTCTGTTGGCTACGGAACAGGGAGACGAGGTGACGCTGTCGCTGGCTCTGAAGCGGTTGTCCGAGACACAGACCGGCAGGGCAGTGATCGACGGCGACGTACTGAGTGTCGCTATAAGCGACTCCGAATTGGAGCGGACGTTTCTGCGGGCGCTCGCCTTGGACAGACAGCCACACAGCAACCTCTTCAGCCTCTACCAAGGCTGGATGGACTGTACGGTTGCCCTGCGAGTGGCACGGGTGACCGGAGATTTCCGAGTGGCGGCGTCACCGGAATTGGTGCAGGAGCGACTCAACGCGCTCGCTATGGTTGCTCACTTGGAGAACAAAATAGTGCGGTTGCGAGCTCAAGCGAAGAAGGAACGACAGATGGCACGGCAAGTCCGGCTGAATGCCGAGATCAAAACCGTGCAGGCGGAACTACGCGACGTGCAGGCGAAGTTGTAGTCGGATAGAAAAGAGGACAGACCGCAAATGACGATGCAGCAGGTACAGCAGGGTGACCCGGAGACCGAGTCCAAGGACCTGGTGGCGGCCAACGTCGACCAGTTGAAGTCACTCTTCCCTGATGCCTTCACCGAGGGCAGGATCGATTTTGACGTCCTCATGCAGTTGCTCGGCGAAAACATTGATGAGGGCAAGGAACGGTACGGCCTCAACTGGCACGGCAAGCGTCAGGCCCGCAGGATCGCTCTGACGCCCAGCACTGGCACGCTGCTGCCACGCCCAGAAGAGAGCGTGGACTGGGACACCACGCAGAATCTGGTGATCGAGGGCGACAACCTTGAGGCACTGAAGCTGCTGCAGAAGAGCTACGCGGGTCAGGTCAAACTGATCTACATCGATCCGCCCTACAACACCGGAAACGACTTCATTTACGCCGATAGGTTCAACAATGGCGTGGCCAACTATCTCGAAATCACTGGACAGTTGGCCTCAGATGGCAGCTATACCTCAAGCGCTCGAGAGACCTCCGGAGGAGCACACTCGGCATGGCTCAGCATGATGATGCCCCGACTTCAGCTCGCAAGGAATCTCCTCCACGACGAAGGCGCCATCTTTGTTTCGTGCGATGACATCGAAGTAGCCAACCTACGACAGGTACTGGACGAGCTTTACGGGCCAGAGAACTTTATCGCACAGTTCGTCTGGAAGGCGCGCAAGTTCACCGATGCCCGTGCGGTCACGAACATCTCCACTGACCATGAATATATTGTCGCTTATTCGAAGCAGGCTGGATTCACTGCGCATGGCATCGAACGAGACGAGTCAAAATTCTCGAACCCCGACAGCGACCCCCGCGGACCTTGGATGAGCCGAAGCCTGCTGGGCCTGGCCAATAAGGAGCAGCGGCCGAACCTTCACTACGACATCGTAGAGCCGGGAACTGGCCGCCGTTTCCCGCCCAACCCTGAGACGGGATGGCGATATGCTCCCGAACGAATGAGGGACTTGATCGAAGCAGGGTCAATAATCTTCCCGAAGAAGGATGACGGGCGCCCTCGCGAAAAGAAATTCCGAGCGGACATGAAGTCGGATTTCATCGCTTTCCGTAGCATTATTGATGACGTCCACACGTCCAACGGAACAGATGAGCTCAAGGAGTTGCTCGGAGAGGGAGTATTCCCCTTTCCGAAACCTGTAGAGTTGATCCGCAGGATCGTCGAGCAGGTGACATCGCCAGGCGATATCACGCTGGATTTCTTCGCTGGTTCCGGCACTACCGGACATGCAGTGGCGAAGCAGAATTCGATCGATGGAGGTGATCGACGATTCATTCTCATTCAACTCCCGGAGCCACTCTCGACCACCAATAAGGCGCAGCGGACCGCAGCGCAGTACTGCGAGAGCATTAATCGCCCGCACTCGATTTCGGAAATCACCAAGGAGCGACTCGTCAGGGCTCTCGGTACAGTTCCTGCCGTCACGGACCGCGGGTTCAGAGTATTCGCGCTCGCCAATTCCAATATCAACCGCTGGGACACCACCCGCCAAGACCCCGAACAGCAGACCATCGAAGTCGTCGATAACATCGTCGACGGCCGTACCGAGCAGGACCTACTCTACGAGCTCCTCCTCAACCTCGGCCTGGACCTATCCTCGTCCATCGACACCCGTACCTTCGACGGTGTCGACGTATTCAGCACCGGCTACGGCCTCCTGTTCGCCTGTCTGCCTCCCGGTGATGCAATCACAAAGGACAACGTCGAGGCCATCGCCCATGGAATCGTAGACTGGCGCAAGGAGCTGGATCCGACCGGCGAGGTGTCGGTCTATTTCAAAGACACTGCGTTCCGGGACGATGTGGCCAAGGCCAATATGGCCGCGATCCTCGCTCAGCACGGTTTCCCCTTCGTGAAGAGCTTGTAGGGGAAGGTTGAGCGACATGAAGACACCCAAACTGCACTTCAGTGCCAAGCTTCCGCACCAGCAGAAGGCCATTGAGGCCGTCTGTGATCTCTTCCACGGACAGGAGACCGGGGGGAGCCTGTTCACAGTCAGTGATCCGACCACTGACCTATTCACACCAGCTGCCGGCGTCGGCAACCGGCTAACGCTATTCCCTGACCAACTCGGCGAGAACCTGCGCGCCGTCCAGCTTCGCAATAACCTAGCGCCGTCTCCGGACCCTGACACGGACAACCTGAACTTCACGATCGAGATGGAGACCGGCACCGGAAAAACCTACGTCTACCTCCGCACCATTTACGAGCTCAACAAGCGCTACGGCTTCACCAAGTTTGTTGTCGTCGTGCCCTCCGTCGCGATCAAGGAAGGCGTGCACAAGTCCCTCCAAATCATGGAGGACCACTTCAAAGCCCTTTACAGTGGCACACCGCTCCACTTCTTCCCGTACGACTCCTCCCAGCTCGGCCAAGTGCGCAACTTCGCCTACAGCGCCGGCATCGAGGTGATGATCGTCACCGCGGCAGCCATCAACAAGCAGGCAACTGCCCGCATTTACCAGGTCAGCGAGCAGACCGGCGGCGTGGCTCCGATCGACCTGATCAAACAGACCAGACCGATCCTCATCGTCGACGAGCCGCAGAGCGTGGACGGTGGTCCTCAAGGCCGGGGCAAGCAAGCGCTGGGCGCGATGCATCCCCTGTTCACCCTGCGCTACTCCGCCACGCACATCGACAAGTACGACATGGTGTACAAACTCGATGCCGTCGACGCGTACCAGGAGGGACTAGTCAAGCAGATCGAGGTCGCAGGGGGTGCAGTCGAGAACGCACACAGCCGTGCTTACGTCCGTCTGGAATCAATCAGCAAGAAGAAGAACGACTTCTCCGCCAGGGTCGAGGTCGATGAAGCGGTTCCAGGCGGGGGCGTCCGCCGAGTGGTCAAGACGGTCCAGCCGGGCTATCTGTTGGAGCAAGTAACTCGACGCAGCATTTACGAGGGCCTGCAGATCGGCGAGATCAGCAAGGCCAAGGGCGCGGAGTTCCTCCAACTCCGAGGCGGCGGCATCGACAAGCATCTCCAGATCGGCGAAACCCACGGCGACATTCCACAGCTGGAGAGGGCCCGTCACCTCATCCGCAAAACGATCCGCGAGCACCTGGACAAGGAGCTGGAGCTCCGCCCCAAGGGTATTAAGGTGCTCACTCTGTTCTTCATCGAACGAGTGGCACGCTACCGCACATACGGCGAGAGCGGCGAACCCATCAAGGGTGACTACGCTCTGATCTTCGAGAAGGAGTACCAGGACCTCAAGAAGCACCAGAAGTACGCCACACTGCTGGGCGACGTTGACCTCAGCTCGGAGGCTCAAGACGTCCACAACGGCTATTTTGCCCAAGACAAGAAGGGCACCTGGAAAGACGTATCGGAAGGCACGGGGCAGGACGGCGCAGATGCCGAGCGTGCGTACGACCTGATCATGAAGGACAAAGAGAGGCTCCTCAGCCTGGAAACGCCTCTTAAGTTCATCTTCTCCCACTCCGCCCTGCGTGAGGGCTGGGACAACCCCAATGTATTCCAGATCTGTAGCCTGCGTGAGATGGGCACCGATCGACAGCGGCGGCAGACCATCGGCCGAGGTCTACGACTCGCCGTCAATCAGGAGGGCGAGCGGGTCCAAGGATTTGACGTAAACACTCTCACCGTCGTCGCGACAGAGAGCTACGAACAGTTCGCCGCAGAGCTCCAGGCAGAAATCGAAGTCGACAGCAAGATCACGTTTGGCCGGGTGGAGTCCCACCAGTTCGCTAGCCTGCCCTCACCCGACGGCAGTGGAGAGCCTATCGGCTTCGAAGCTTCCCAGCGCCTTTACAAACACCTTCAAGACGAGGGCTATCTGGACGCCAAGGGAAAGATCGACGGCGAAGTTCTGGCGGAAGCCGTCGAGGCGAAAACCTTCATGTTGCCCGCGGAGTACGAGCCACTCACTGCCCAGGTCGCAGCGGTGCTGGAGAAGCGCGCGAAGGGTATGAAGATCAATGATCGGGATAAGAGGCATTCGGTAAAGGTCCGCAAGCAGGTCTTCGAGAGCGCCGAGTTCCGGGAACTCTGGGAACGCATCAAGCACAAGACCACTTACCGCGTGGACTTCGACGCAGACAAAGTTATCGAGGACTGCATCCGCGGCCTTCGCGAGGCCCGGCGGATTTCGCCGGCGCGGATGCGCTTCAGTAAGGCAAAGGTCGTGATAGGAGAAGGCGGTCTCGACACGGCCGACGAGTCTACGTCGTCGCCCGAGACCGTGGATCTCGGTAACGTACCGATGCCCGACATCCTAAGTGAACTCGCCGACCGAACACAGCTGACCCGTCGCAGCATCCAGCGCATCCTCGCCGCGAGCGGTCGACTCAACGACTTCCGCCTGAACCCTCAGGAATTCATCGACATCGCTGCCGACGTAATCACAGCCCGCAAGCGCGAAGCCCTTGTCAACGGCGTCAAGTACCTGAAACTAGGCGATAACGAATTCTACACTCAGGAGCTCTTCGCTGAGGAGGAACTGCACGGCTATCTCGGCAAGAACCTCATCGCCGCCAAGCGCAGCGTGTACGAGGAGGTCCGGTACGACTCAGAGACGGAGCGGAAGTTCGTCGAGGACTTGGAGAAGGCCGACGATGTCAGGGTCTACGCCAAGCTCCCCGGCTGGTTCAAGATCTCAACACCACTCGGTTCGTACAACCCCGACTGGGCCATTGTTCGTGAGACACACGATGGCCAGCAGCACCTCTACCTGGTAATAGAGACCAAGGGCACTCTGCAGGAGGAGCTGCTACGTCCCGAGGAGGCAGGGAAGATTCGCTGCGGCGGCAAGCATTTCGGGAGTCTCGGCACAGGTGTGACATTTGCCCAGAGCGATAGCTGGCACAACGTGCCGTTCATGGCATAGCCAGGTCGATACGGAGGGGCATCGCTTCGCTGTCCCTCCCTGCTCCACCGCGCAGCCCGTCACCATGGACGACCTGTGGACTCGTCCGCAGTTCCCAGCCGCGGGCAGGGCTGTGACCAGTAGCAACGTCGGAGTGCCACGCGCCCTCCGGAGCCGTGTGCGCAGGTTTGAATCGGGGGCACTCGCCGAGGATCAGCAGAGATCAAGTGCTGACCAGGGCGGATGCCGACAGAAGAGGGCGGGAGTCAGTCTCACTGACTCCCGCCCTCTCTCGTTGTCTCTCAGCGTTCGCGGCACACCTCCGACACACTCGGCCGCAGACGCGGCACCCATCCAGGCGGCCGCGGGCACCGGCACGGGGACGCGAGCAGCGGCAGCCCGGGTCGCGTCGTCCAAGAGTGCGGCGGTGGCCCAGGCCGGCGGGGCGTGTCGGGACCGTCAGGTCCGTGGAGGCGGAGCACGGCGTGGCCGTGCACGGCCCCACGCTTCTGGAACTCGGCGACGGGGCCGAACGAGGGCGGGGTGAGGGCGGCTAAGACGCGGAAGGCACGAACAGTCGCGGGGACGTCCTTGGGTTCACCGCCGGTGATCCCGGCGCGGATCGACGGTCGGGGCTTGCATGACCCGCTGCTGCGCGAAGACCCGCTCCTGGCGCTGTGCATGGGAAGAGTCAAAGATCACGAGCCCTTTCATCTCGTTTCCCCCATCCGGGGCAACAGAGGTGCCACTTCTTCCGGAAGGGACGAGTCTGGGATCAGACGGTGGGAGGCACCGACCGTCCACTCCTCTGTGTCATGTGGCCGGTCGGCCGCCTAGGTTGGAGCTGCTGATGAGCCCCTCTGTGACGTCTGTCGCCGTTGTTTGCGAGTGGTCGTTGCTCCAGCTCGGTATCGCGCAGGCAATCAACATCCAACCGGATTTGCAAATTACGACCATCACGAAAAGCGTGAACGACTTGCTCCGCGAGGCGAATGACGTAGAAATTATTGTGCTCACCAGTCTGCGGATATTCGATCAGGCGACATCTGAACAGGTAGCCCAGTTGCATCAGCAAGGGTACGCGGTCATTGTGGTGTCGACCTCGGAGGCCCAATCCGACGCCGTCCTGTGCATCCGGGCCGGCGCCCGCGGTTATCTAAGTCGACAAACGGACGGCTCGGAACTCGCGACGGCCATCCGCGCTGTTGCCTCAGGAAGAAGTTACTTTGGCACCAGTCTCGCGGGCAAGGGCCTGCCTGTCGCTCCTCCTCGCATCACTAGCCGCGAGAGGGAAATCTTGCAGCTCATTGCCAGCGGTGCGACAGATCGCGAGATTGCCACCAAGTTGAACATCACTGAAAACACGGTTCATACACATCTAGAGCGACTGGGCAGAAAGCATGGCTCTCGCCGTAGGGCCGACCTCACCCGCCTGGCCCTTGAATGTGGCGTGCTGGAGAACTAAGAACTTGTCTCGCTCGCAGGTGCGCCCCAGACACAAACGATCAGACCGGCAGAGGCTCTGTTGCTGCAAGGCGGAGGATTTGCCAGGTTGCCTTCCTCTGGTCTCGTCGCTCCAGAGCTCCGTCAGACCTGTTCGCACCTCGTAGGAATTCTCTCCGCGAGGTGCGAACTAATCTGATCGCGTTCCGCTCAACCGAGGTTGATTGACTCAGCGAGGCCCCGGGTCTCACTCGTAGGGCCAGCGCATTCACCCCGGATTGCCGACGTCATCCCGCACCCGAAGTTGTTGTGCTGGCGCCGGTGCTGCCGCCGGGCGGGGTCGTGGTGGTGCCGCCACCGGGCGGAGCGGTCGTGGTGCCGCCACCGGGAGGAGTCGTGGTCGTGCCGCCACCGGGCGGAGTCGTCGTGGTGCCGCCACCGGGCGGAGTCGTCGTGGTGCCACCGCCGGGAGGAGTCGTGGTCGTGCCACCGCCGGGAGGAGTCGTGGTCGTGCCGCCACCGGGAGGAGTCGTCGTGGTGCCGCCACCGGGCGGAGTCGTCGT
>NZ_WWKH01000588.1:0-14502 GCF_009865595.1 Streptomyces sp. SID1328
GATGGGAACAGGCCGCACGGGCCCAGGCAAGCGTCACAACTCGCCTAACCCGTACGGTCCTTCTCGTGTCACGGGCAGACCGCGACCATAAGTCCTAGGGTTGTGCTGGCCATACCACCGCTTGGGCGACGATGACCCTCTCACCGTTGAAAGTGACCGCAGGGCCCTCGTGCAGTTCGTAGCCAAGAGCTATCGCTTCGCTCACACGATGGCAGAACGCGGCGTCGTCCGGGCCGGTCAAGACTCGGTAGATAGGCAATCCGTCTGGTGGTGTACTCATGAAAAGAAAGATTTCATGCGCACCTGTCCACCGAGCCAGGCACCCGCCTTACCGGGCCAATCGCTCCCAAGGTCGTAAGGGAGGGTGATGGGCGGCGCGGCCGGGGAACGGGGCGCGCTCAGCCGGTTGCGCGTCGGTCGGGGTCGTCGCGCCGCGCCCCCCCCGTCAGCCCGGCGGCGGAGGGCGGGACGGAAGTCGCCGGCGCCCGGTGCTGTCCTTCCGGTGCCGAGCCCCCCCAAGGGGTGAGGCGGGAGAGTCCCGCCGGGTGGAGGTACCGCTGTGTCGTCCGACTCCTGGGTGGTCCGCTCGCCGGTCGCGTGCTGGCGACCACCGGCGCCCCATGGGCTGGAGGCCGGCTCACGGCCGGTGACGCCGACTGGGGCCTGTACGTCCCGGTGCACCGCGACCAGGTGACCGGCATCGTCCTGGCGGAGCAGTCGGGGTGCCGCAGGAGGTGTGGAGTGCTGCGTGGCGTCAGAGTTTGACTTTAAAGCGGCTGAACATGTCCGGGATGAACTGGAGTAGAAGTTTCTTGGCGTCCTCGGGCCGTTTCAGTTCGTCGTGGCCGAAGCGGAAGACCTCGTACCCCCTGAGCTTGAGGTCCCGGTCGGCGGCGACCATGTCCGCGTATTTGGCGGTGTCGGGAGTGCGGCCGTCGCCGCGCGTGTAGTGCTGTACTCCGTCGACCTCCAGAACCACCCCGCTGCCCGAAGGGCAGCAGCAGAAGGAAGTCCATGCGGGAACGCAGCAACGCTTCGGGGCCGCGTTCCTGAACGGTCTGGGGGTCCCAGTGCAGCCATACCTCGGCAGGAGAGCGAGGTCATCCGCGCAGAACGGGCGAGCCGTACGGTAGGCCGTGAAGAGGTTTTTCTGCCCAGGTGAGTTGCCGGGCAGGCTCCTGAGGAGCCGCTGGTAAAGATCCTCACCGGCGTCACTCTCGCTGTTGAACCCGTGAGTGTCCTGCCACCAGCTGTGCAGGTCACGCCAACGCAGACCCCCGGCAGGGATCTCCCGGTCATAGACGAGGGTGGCACCTGGTCGGCCGCCGACGATTTCGATGTCGTTGTCCACCGAGGATCGAAAGCGAATGTCCGGTTTGCCTAAGGACTGTCCCGTAAATGATCTCTGCTGTGCTGACTGACTTGCAGAGTCCGTTACCCGGCGAGGCACAGGTTGTGCAGACGGGCGATGCCGCGCATGGCGTGGTGAACGCCGTCGCCCTTCAAACGGCAGTCGCGGAGAATCTTCCAGCTCTTCATCCGGGCGAAGGCGTGCTCGACGCGTGCGCGGACCTTGCGATGGGAAGCGTTGTGTTCCTATTTCCAGGCCGGGAGTTCGGCCTGTCCAGGCTCGCGGCGGTGCGGGATGACCAGACTGGTGCCGCGGTACCCCCCGTCGGCGATCACCGTGGTCTTGCCAACCGCGTCCTTCGCACCGGACAGCTCCCACGCCTTGCAGTCGTTCCGGTTGTCTGGCACCGGCCGGCCGATAGCGACGATCAGCCGGGTGTCGGCGTCGATAACGACCTGGTGGTTGGTGGAGTACCGGTAATTCTTCGACTGCTCGGCGACTGTGTGGTCGCGTGTGGGCACCAGAGTTCCGTCCACGATGAGCACCGTGTCCTTCGCGAATCGTGTCCGCGACGTGAGTGCGAGCTTCGGGCCAAGATCGTGGATGGCTCGGTCGGCGGCAGACTTCGACACCCCGAACAGCGGCGCCAGTTGGCGCAGGGTGAGGTTGGTTCGCCAGTACGCGGCGACCAACAGCACCCGGTCCTCCAGCGCAAGCTTCCAGGGGCGGCCCTGCCTGTTTGCATCGGCGCCCTCGCGGCGCAGGGCTGTCAGCAACCGACCGAAGGTGCGCGGGCTCAGCCCGGTGAACGGGGCTATCCAGGACGCTTCCGACGCCGTGATCACACCAGCCATGATCGAGATCATGGCACTTCAAGATCATGTACGTGAGGGGACCGGCCCGTACCGTCCTCACACATCACGAGGGACGACCGCCCGAAACCCGGAGCTCATGCGGCCGATGCCCGGAAGGGATCGGTGGGGATGATCTCTGCCTCGTCGAGGAGCTGCTCCAACGCCTCGTGCCCGTGACGCCTGCGGAACTCGATCTCGGCGGTGGTCACCGGCAGGGTCCACAGAATGCGGGCGTGTCCCCCAGGCAGCGGGCAGTGTTCAAGGTCGGGGCCGTGGAGATGAGGCAGGCTGATCAGCAGGTGGTCGCAGGTCGAACCCGGCACCCACGGTTCACCGATCGGCATGCTGTGCTCCAGGTCGAGTTGATGCCCTCCGCAGTGGTAGTAGGCAATCATCGCCATAAGCTCGATGAACCGCTGGTCGCGGACGTGAGCGGTCATGACGAACTCAAGTCCGCGACCGTGCTTCTCCATCGAGGCCCAGCACCCGGCGGTCACAAAGGCCCAGCTGTCGCTGCGGGGGCCGGGCTCCACAACGAGAACTCGCAGATCGGGCACTACCTCTCGCCGATCTGACCCGAGGTCGTAGTCGACGACCTCCACGGTATGCCCCATGAAGAACGCCCGGACGTGTGACTCAACGGCCTCCGCGGCCAGCAGCCTTGCATCACTCACCGTGCGATCATCCCAGACTGCGATTGACGGCCCTTGACGCCTACCCAGCGCCATGGGGTGCGGCCCCAGCCGCCGCTACCCGGCACCTCAATATGCAGCCCCCGCCAGCGTCACAGCCGTAACGGGACAGCCCTTAGCGGTGCTTCGGCCGGGACCCAGCACCCGTATCCGGTCTCGCGGCAGTTCGGCGACGGCTTCTGTGCAGGTGTCGCCGCGGCGCAGGTGAGCCAGGACAAACAGGGCCTGCCGGCCGGAGCCGATGCGGCGGCGAGGACCTGCCTAAATGCCTGTCCCCCGCACCAGTTGTACCGGTGCGGGGGAACCCGCGTGTTCGGAGCGAGTGTTGCCGGTGGAGCTGTAGTTCCAGCGGCCCTGCTCGGCACCGGAGCGTCGACCACGAAAGCGACCTTGATCAGAGGCCGACGCGGTACCGGTCGTACTCGTAGTGGCCGGGCTGGTCACGGTCCCCGCCATGAGGCCAGCCGTGGGTACGGTCCCACAGGTAGCTGACGCCATGGTCCCACCGGTAGTCGTCGCGGCGGTCCCCGTGGTGGCGCTGGTCGCGGTTTCCGCGGTGGTCGTGGCCACTGTCCCGGCGGTGCTCGTGGCCGCGTACCCCGCAGTCCTCGTGGCCTCGGCCGGAGTGGTGGTGGCCGTCACGGGTCCGGCCGTGGTCGTGGGCGCAGTCCCGGCGGTGGTCGTCGCCCCAGACCTCACAGCGGTCGTGGTCGCGGCCGAAGCGGCGGTCGTCGCCGCGGATCGCGCCGCGGTCGTCGGCACCAGTGCGGTGATGGTCACTGACTACGACACTGACGGACGGGCTCTTGACGTGCCCGGACAGCGGCGTGGCAGCCGAAGCAGCGCCTCCGGCGCCGAGTACGGCTCCGCCTGCGACCGCCAGGGAGGCGACGGCGACACACATGTGCTTCGCGAGGTTGTTCACGGGTTTCTCCTTTGGCTCAGAGCAGTCCGCCCGTCCAAACGGGCGCTCAGCTCACTGATGCGCTACGCGGCCGGTGCAGTGGCGTCGTCCCTTCTGCACCGGTTGCACCAATACAAGCACGCGACATTGTCACTCGACAATGTCGTATGAATGTGTCGCTCGACACGGGCAGAAGCGGTCCACGACGTCCAGGTCGTTCGTACAGGGGCGCGCTCCACCTGAGGGCGAGACGGCAACGGCACTCGATCGCTTGGCCGAACTTCCCTTCCGGGCACCGCTGTTGGACCTGCGCGCTTGCCGGATCGCCGATCGCGATACGGACCGCACACCCGTCGGCACTCGCTCTCCCAACAGCTCGTTGAGCCGCGGACACGCCTCGTGCAGGAAGACGGCGGCATGCACCAGCACGTCGAGCGGGCGGCCTACGGGCCGTGGCCGGGCTCGCGCACCGGCATCCCGCTTCCGTCCCTCAGGACGGCCTCCGCACCCTCCACAAACGCGCGTTCGCCCGCGTCCGGGAGGGCCAAAGCCCAACCGCCTCAGTGGCTCTCGGGAGAGATCCCTCAGCCCGGACTGATCGCCACGATGTCGGGCGCGATGTCCAGGACGAGCAGTGCCGCCGCCACATGGGTCGGGTTGTCCTCCACTTTGACGGCCGAAAGTTCATTGGCGCGCGAGACCCGCCGCTCGACGGTGTTCCGATGCGCGTAGAGGTTGGCTGCCGCTCGAGTGGTGTTGAAGCCGCACTGCACGTAAGTGAGGAGTGCCTGTCGTAGGGCTGTGTCAGCTTCGGCCAACGGCCCGAGAGTGTTGATGACGAACCGACGTGCGCCGGCACGCTCCTTCGTGAGCGCGTCGATCAGCTCGACATCGGCGTAGGCGGTGAAGCGCCGGTCGGACCCGAGCCGGATCATCAGCGCCTGAGCAGCGAGCGCGTCCTGATGGCTGGACCGGAACCCTTCGAGTCCGCGCCCCGGCCGTCCGACCGCCGCGCGGACCTTGTCGGCCGTCGCGAGGGCCTTCTCCACCTGGTGGAAGTCCGGGACGGCCTCTCCCGAAAGCCAGAGCCACCGCGACGTACCGCTGGCACGCGCCACCAGGGCGCTCCCGCCCCCGGCGGCCGACCGCACGGCGGAGACCGTCTTGTCCAGGGCATCCGCCTCCTGAGGATCATCGATCCACACCACGAGACCCACGTGCCACCGCGCCATCCGGTAGCGCAGGCGCCCTTCGGCAAGGTCCTCCGCCATCGGTGCCCCGTTGGCGATCAGCTGGATCAGTGCGATCCCCTCGGCATCCGTATGGCCCATCGCTGCGGCCAGACCGGCTTGGCGCAGGGCCGCGACCGAGTCGAGGGCGTATTGCACCAACGACTTCGCCGTCACGTCCAGGACCCCTACGAGCAGGTCCGGACCGGCGCAGTCCGCCACGCATTCCTCCAGCCATCGCCGCCAGCCGATCCCCAGTGCCACGCGCCAGGCAACGGCGAAGTCCGGCGCGATGCCTCGAGAGACAAGATCGTTGATGTACGCCGTGGTCCGCGGGCCGACGTAGGGCTCCACCCGCCGCCCCGGTTGCTGCACGTTCGCGGTCAGCCATTGGACGAGATCGGAGCGGTTGAGCTCGCGGTCCTCCTCGACCAGCGATGCGTCGGCGAGAAGGGCTGGATCGTTCTGGGCGAGGAGAGAAGGCCTCGCAAAGGCGTCGACCAGGGCGTCCGTTTCCGTGAGCAGGCGTTGACACAGTGACCTGATCGCGTCAGCGACCTCAGAGGAGGGCGTGGGCCACAGCTCGTCCATGTCTCCAGTTTCTCCCTGATCACGAGGAGCAGACGCTCCCGGCATACCGTGTCACAAACAGCTGAAAGGCCCGCCGACGACAGCGACATGCGCCAGGCTGCCCTCACGTGCGGTGGGGACTGCCGACCCCGAGACGGCCCTGCACTCGGTGCGCTGATGCATCTGAAGCCGCCCGCCGCAAACGCGAACCCTGACTTCGCTCGTGCGCGGAGCGGCACGGCCGGCCAACGCCACCTCCACAAGGTCGAGCTGTTTAGCCGCACTAAACGGCGGCAGGTCTATCACGCTGGCGGTAGGGCCGCAAGGGGCTCGGCACCGTTGCGCCTCATGAGGGCCGCACCAGGTGCGCATCACTCGCATGCCTTAGCCTCTTGCCACGGAGGGGGCTCCTCCGGGTCGGCCTGTCACCCGACGGACACACGACCTCGACCTCGGACTCGGGACGGGCGGTGAGCACATGGCGTCCATGGACGACGGCGGGAAAGCGGGCAAAGCGGCCAAGGGCTCTACTGCCCTCGAAGCGCCCGCAGGCGCGCAGCTGAGGAAGATCAGGCTCAGCCGCGGGTTGTCGTTGACGGAGGCCGCGCTCCGGGCAGGGGTCACCAAAGGCTTTTTGAGCCAGTTGGAGCGCGGGCTGACCAACGTGTCCGTCCCGACGTTGCTGCGCGTCTGCGATGTGCTGCAGATCGGGGTCGGAGAGTTGTTCGCTTACCCGGACGAGCAGGTCGTGGAGGGCGGAAGCCGGATCGACATGGGCGGGGAGGGCGTAGCCGAGTACCTCCTCACACCCGCCGACACCACGGCGTTCCAGGTCTTCCGTTCCGTGATCGAACCGGGCGGGGGTACCGGCGGCCCCTATCGGCTCGACACCGCCACGATCTTCGCGATGGGGCTGAGCGGCTCGACCCGGCTGGTCGTCGGGGGCGAGACCCGGATGCTGTCACCCGGAGTGTCCACCTCGTTCTCCGGTCGGACGTTGCACCAGTTCGACAATCCGGGCACGACGGTGAGCGAGGTCCTGTGGGTCCTGTCGCCTCCCCTGCTCCGTGTCCCGCGCGGAGCACCCTAGAGCTGCTCGAAGACGGCCGGTCGGCGCGCCCGCAGGATGAGGGCCTGCACCGCCCCGGCCGCGGCCGAGAGGGCGACGAGGCCCCCGATCACCCAGGCGCCCTCGACAGTGCCGACGAGCAGGGGGAAGTTGACGACCATCAGGCAGACGACACAGGCGAGACCGAGGAAGGCCACGGCCGGGGCCACGACCGTGCTCCACACCGACTTCCGCTCATCGGCTCGCCGGAAGAAGCCGATCACCGCGAGGCTGGTGGCTGCCATCAGCAGGACGATGCCGAGGGTGGCGGCGCCGGAGAACCAGGCGTAGAGATCCCCGATCGGGTCGAGGCCGAGCGCGGCGACGACGAGCGTGATGACCAACGCGACCACCGAGGCGACGGCCGAGGAACCCGACGGCGCGCGGTGCCGGGGGTGTGTGACCCCCAGCGACGCCGGAAGGACGCCGGCACGGGACAGCACGAACTGGTAGCGCGTCACGACGTTGTGAAAGGCCAGCACGCAAGCGAACTGACTGGAGATCAGGAGTACCTGCATCACGTCGGCCCAGACCGACCCGACATAGCTCCGGGCCAGAGTGAGAACCAAGCCCTGGGGGTCGGACTTCGCGGCGCCGGCCACCGCGTCCACTCCCACACCCACCACGATCGCCCACACGGTGAACGAGTAGAAGATCCCGATCATGAGGATCGCGGCGTATGTGGCCCGCGGGACCGTGACGTCGGGGTCCTTCGCCTCGTTGCGGAACACAGCGGTCGCCTCGAAGCCGATGAACCCGAAGATGGCGAACATCATGCCGAGGCCCGAAGAGCCGTTCCCCACCATCGAAGGCGACAACGGCTCGGCCGTAAGCCCGTCGACACCACCGTGGCCCACGATGCCGACGTCCATGACCAGGAGCAGCAGGGACTCCAGCACCAGCACGGCACTGAGCACCTTGGCACTCAGCTCGATATCGCGATAGCCGAGGAAAGCGATGACGCCCAGGGAGACCAATGCCCACGACCACCACGGGGAGCCGATGTCGGCGTACCGCTCGACGACGTTACTCGTCGCGACACCGACATACGCGTTCACCCCGACGAGGAGCAGAGCGTAGGAGAAGAGCGCAAGGGTCGCGGCCGAAAGGCCGGGTATCCGGCCGAGCCCCGCCTGAACGTATGCGTAGAAGGCGCCCGCGTTGCGCACCCGCCCGGCCATCAGCGTGAAGCCGACAGCGAAGATCAGCAGCATCACGGTGGAGAGCGCGAAGAACAGTGGCATCCCCGGGCTGCCGCTCACGGCGAAGGCGAGCGGCACACCGCCGATCACCAACCCGAGCGGCGCCGCCGCTGCGGCGACCATGAACACGATCTGCGATACGCCAAGCCCACGGTTGAGCGGGTTGCCCGATCCTCCTTCACCGTCAAGTGCTTCGCCTTGCCCTGTCTTGGAGAGGCCGGTCATGTCGACCACCTTTCAGCTCACGGGCCGATGCCGGCTCGTCATGGCTGGATGAATGGGGCGGGAGGCGGTACGACCCGACGAAGCGAACCGGCGCTGTCGCCCGGCGGCAGGTCTCCCCAGCGCGCCCCGTGCTGCTCGCCTGCGCCTCCTCGGCCGCGACCGCGCACGCCCCTCACGTGCACGAGCGCCTGAACAGGAGCGACTCCGACCAGGCGTTTAGTGCTACTAAACTGCGGCGGCAAACCTCTATCACGTCCGCCCAGGGCACGGCAATGGCTCGGCGTGGCCGCCTACGCGGCAACCCCCGTGCCGGCTCCGCTCCTTGGGGACCCGGGCGCTCCCTCCCCCAGGTCTCACCCGGCTGTCAACCACCATCTGGGCGCAATCGCGCGACCGGCTGTGCATCGTGCACCGGACCCCGGCGAAGCAGGTGCTCACTGTCGTTTTCACCGCGGTCGTTGCTGGCGACAGTGATGTGACCGCCAGATGAACAGCGAGGAGCCGCCATGACAGCTGAGGTGTTGGACGCCGTCGAGGAGCTCGACGTGGTGATCATCGGAGCAGGGATCTCCGGGATCGGCGCGGCCGCCTATTTCAGCCGGGAGCTCCCCGACAAGTCGCTCGCCGTGCTGGAGGCGCGAGACAACATCGGAGGCACCTGGGACCTGTTCCGCTATCCCGGCATCCGCTCCGACTCCGACCTGCACACGTTCGGTTACGACTTCAAGCCGTGGCGCCACGAGGCCGCGATCGCCGACGCTCCCCTCATCAGGGAGTACCTGCGGGAAGCAGTCGAGGAGAACGAGCTGGACCGCGTCCTCAGGCTCCGCCACCGGGTCGTCAGCTCGGAGTGGTCATCGGCGGATTCGAGGTGGACCCTCACCCTTCAGACGCCGGACCCGGTCACGGGTGACCCCCGGACCAAGACGATCCACGCGGGATGGGTCTTCGCCGCTACCGGCTACTACCGGTACGACCAGGGATTCTCCCCGGAGTTCCCCGGGCAGGACGACTTCGAGGGGCAGATCGTCCATCCCCAGCACTGGCCCGAGGATCTCGACTACAGCGGGAAGAAGGTCGTGGTCATCGGCAGCGGGGCGACCGCGATCACGCTGGCGCCGGCCATGACCACCGGGGCAGGCGCCGCCCGGCACGTGACGATGCTGCAGCGCACTCCCACCTACGTCATGGCGCTCCCCCGTGTCGACCGGATCGCCCTCGCGCTCACGAAGTTGCTCGGCGAGAAGCGCGGATACGCCGTGACCCGGTTCAAGAACATCTGGTTCGACCGTGCTGTGGTCAAGGGTCTGCGGACCTTCCCCAAGGCCGGGCGAGCGTTGATCCGGCGCGAGAACATCAAGCGCCTTCCCAAGGGGTTCGACGTCGACAAGCACTTCAACCCGCCGTACGCCCCCTGGGACCAGCGGCTGTGCCTCGCACCGGACGGCGACTTCTTCGACGCGATCAAGGAGGGCCGGACCTCCGTCGTCACCGACACCGTGGCGAGGTTCAGCAGGCGCGGAATCGTCCTGTCGTCGGGCGAGGAGCTGGAGGCCGACGTCATCGTCACCGCGACGGGGCTGAACCTGCGGCTCTTCGACGGAATGCCCATCGTGGTCGACGGACGCCGGATCGACATCGCCGACGCGCTCTGTTACCGCGGCATGCTGCTGAGCGGGATCCCGAACTGGGCGATGGCGATCGGCTACACCACCTCGTCCTGGACGCTCAAGGTGAGCCTGATGTGTCGCTACTTCATCGATCTGGTCCGGCACATGGACGCCCACGGATACGACACGGTGGTACCGATCGCGCCGTCGGAGACGAAGCGCAGGCCCGTCATGGACCTGCAGGCCGGATACGCCAAGCGCGGCGAGAAGTTCATGCCGAAGCAGGGGCTGTCCGCCCCCTGGCGGATGGCGATGTCCTACCCGGAGGACGCCAAGGCCCTGCGCGGTCCGGTGGTCGACGAGAACCTCGAGTTCGGCGTCGGCCGGTCCGCCGCGCGGCGTTCCGGCGGGAGGCGAGCGACCCGTGTCTGAGCGGAGCGGCGCCGAGAGCGTCGACCAGTACGCGACCCTGCCGTCCGGGCTGACGATCTGCTTCCGGGACTTCGGCGACAGAACCGACCCCGTGATACTGCTCATCGCCGGACTGGGCGAGGACCTCACCTTCTGGACCGACTCGTTCGTCGGCTCACTCGTCGGCCGCGGCTTCCGGGTCGTCGCGATCGACAACCGCGACGCGGGCCAGTCGACGTTCGTCACCACTCCCCCTCCCGGGCTCTGGCGTCAGATCGCCGCCCGGCCGCGTGCCGACGCGTACGCGCTGGCTGACATGGCTCAGGACGCCATCGGCGTACTCGACCATCTCGGGATTTCGCGGGTTCACCTGGTCGGCCGGTCGATGGGCGGCATGATCGCTCAGACGATCGCGGCCACAGCACCTGAGCGGGTCCTGTCCTTGACCTCGATCTACTCCACCACCGGGGCACGAAAGGTCGGCCAGCCGGCTCTGTCGACGATCCGGCTCCTCGCCGCCCCGCCGGCGCGGAGCCGAACCGCGGCGGTCCGTGCTCACCTGCGGCTCACCAGGCACATCGCGGGAACAGGACATCCCATCGATGACGCCGCAGAGGCGGCCATCGCGGCTCGTGGATGGGACCGCAGCGCCGGGGAACCGGCGGCCGGCACGGCGCGCCAGATCCAGGCGATCCAGCGCTCCGGAGACCGGACGGCCGAGCTGAGCAGGATCACGGCCCCGACGCTGGTCATCAACGGCGACCGGGACCGGCTGGTCGACCCGAGCGGCGGCGCCGCGACCGTCCGGGCGATCCGTTCGGCGCAGCACGTGGTCATTCCCGGTATGGGCCATCACCTTCCCGAAGCCCTCGTCGGCCCCGTCACGACATACATCTCGCAGCACGCGAACCGCGTGGGTGAAGGAGGAAACCATGTCCGGATCTCGTAAGCACGGTTCTGGGGACACCGCGGTCGACGTCGTGGTCGTCGGTGCCGGCTTCGCGGGCCTGAGCGCTGCCGAGAGGCTGGTGGACACCGGGCGGTCCGTGCTGGTGCTGGAGGGCCGCGACCGGGTCGGAGGCCGGTCGCGCTCCGGCAAGGTGGCAGGCGTGCAGGTCGACCTCGGAGCAACCTGGGTGGCACCACGCCACACGGCCATCCGGGACCTTGCGAGCCGAGTCGGGTGTACCACGACCGGCCAGTTCAACCAGGGTCGCAACGTGCTGTGGTTGGCGGGTCGGCGTCGCACGTACAGCGGCACCATTCCCAAGGTCTCCCCGCTGACCCTGGTGGACATGGCCCGCATGCAGGCGGCGGTGAACAAGCTGGTCGCGACCGTCGACGTGAGCGCCCCATGGGAGACGGCTGGGGCGAGCCGACTCGACGCCATCTCGTTCGGCGAGTGGCTCGACCGGAAGAACGCGCTGCCCAGTACCCGTGCGCTGATGACCATCGTCAGCAAGGTGCAGTGGGGCTGCACCCCGGGAGACGTCTCCCTGCTGCATGTCCTGCGCTACATCCGTGCAGCGGGCGGGCTCAACCACATGCTGGACGTCGAGGACGGAGCGAACCAGGACCGGTTCGTCGAAACCACCCAGGAGATCGCCAAGCGGGTGGCGGAGCGGCTCGGCGACCGGGTGCGGCTGGAGACACCGGTGCGCCGCATCGCCCAGGACGACAACGGCGTCACCGTCCGTACCGACTCCGGCGAGATCCACGCCAGGTACGCGATCGTCACGGCCGCCCCGGAGCACCGCGCAGCCCTCGAGTTCGAACCCGCTCTGCCCGAGCAGGCCGAGGGACTCACCCGAACCTGGCGCATGGGCGTCCTCAGTAAGGCCTTCGTGGCCTACGAGAGGCCGTTCTGGCGGGCCGACGGATTCTCCGGTGAAGCGGTGACCGACACCGGAACCGTGTTCATCACCTTCGACGTGTCACCCGTCCACAGCGGACCGGGCGTCCTGATGACCTTCTGCGACCCCCGCGTCTTCGACGGCTTCGACCCCGGGACCCGACGCGACCTGGTCGTCCGGCAGCTCGTCGACCTCTACGGTCCGCAGGCCCGCACCCCGATCGACTACCTGGACCACTGCTGGGGATCGGAACCGTTCGCCCCGGGCGGCCCCCACCCTGCCGCCGGCCCGCACGCGACCGTGAGCTACGGCAAGGCGTTGACCGAGCCCCACGGACGCATCCACTGGGCCGGCACCGAGACCGCCGGCGAATGGGCCGGCACCATGAACGGCGCGGTTCTGACGGGCCAGCGCACCGCCGAACGCATCGTCACCCTCCTGTCCCACGACGCCCAAGGGGCGGTGTCCCGGTGAAGGTCGCGCTGTTCCTGCTGGCCGACGTGTGGATGATCTTCGCCGGCTACTTCTACGGTTGGCGTTTCATCCGCCGGTACGGCAACTACCTCCTCGGTCTCGAGTGGATGGTCGTCGCGACGTCGGGCAGCAACTTCCTTCTCTGGTCGCTGTCCGGAGCCGACAGCGGCAGCGTCATGTACGACGTGGCGTACTTCTTCGACGCGTTCTCCAGGTCGGTCGGCATCACGCTCATTCTGATCATGGGCCTGATGAAGGTCACCCACCGCTACAAGCCGAGCCTCGGCGTCGATATCGGCGTATTCGGAGTCGCGATCGTGGCGGGCCTGGTCCTCCGGCCCTTCCACGGCGCGGATCTCCACACCGATAGCGGCGCGTTCTCGGTCGCCGCTTTCTATGTCGTCGCCAATCTGCTCACGACAGCTTTCCTCGGGTACTTCGTCAAGCGGCTCTGGGACGCGGGCGCGAAGCGGCCGGCGATCTGGACGGGACTGGTCACGGCCGCCGGGACCACCATCGCGTGGACCTACGACTTCTTCCCCCTGCCGTTCGACGACGAGAACCGCACGATCTTCTACACCGCCGCGCTCGCGACGTGGGGCACCCAGGGATTCGTCTACTTCCGCGCCTACCGCGCGCTGCACGACCGCAACGCGGCCTTGGACGAGAACCCGGCCCGCGCGACCGGAGCCCGCGCATGAATCCCGACAACGAACAAGGAGTCAGCATGGCGAACAGGCACGTGTACGCGGTGGTGGACCCGGCCAGCGGCGAGCTGGTCAAGGAGTACCCCACCGCGACGGACGAAGTCGTCGACGGGGCGCTCGACGCGGCGGCGAAGGCCTACGCCCAGTGGTCAAGGCAGAGCTCCGTCGAACAGCGTGCCCAGTTGCTGACCACCGTCGCCACCCTGCACAGCGAGCGCAGCGGGCAGCTTGCCGAGATCATCCACCGGGAGATGGGCAAGCCGGTGGACGAGGCCGTCGCGGAGGTCGAGTTCAGCGCCTCGATCTACCGGTACTACGCCGAGAACGCGCAGAAGTTCCTCGCCGACGAGCCGATCGAGCTTCTCGACGGGGAGGGCACCGCCTTCGTCCGTCGCCAGCCCGTCGGCGTGCTGCTGGGGATCATGCCCTGGAACTACCCGTACTACCAGGTGGCCCGGTTCGCCGCACCCAACCTCGCGCTGGGCAACACCATCGTGCTCAAGCACTCATCGCAGTGCCCGGAGTCGTCCGCGGCTCTCCAGCAGCTGTTCACGGACGCGGGCTTTCCTGAGGGCTGTTACGTCAACGTCCGCGCCACCAGCGAGCAGATCGCTCATGCCATCGCGGACCCCAGGGTGCAAGGCGTCTCCTTCACCGGCTCGGAGCCGGCCGGCGCGGCGGTCGCCGAGAAGGCCGGGCGCAGCCTCAAGAAGGTGGTGCTCGAACTGGGCGGCTCGGACCCGTTCGTCGTGCTGTCGACCCACGACCTCGACGCCACGGTCCAGGCGGCGGTCGAGGCCCGGTTCGAGAACACCGGGCAGGCGTGCAACGCCGGGAAGCGCTTCATCGTCGCCGAGGACATCTACGACGCCTTCCTCCACCGGTTCACCGAGAAGGTGCTCGCCATGACCGACGGCCTGGCGCCGCTCTCCTCGGTCGCCGCGGCCGAGTACGTCGAAGAACAGGTCAGGCGAGCCGTCGATGCCGGGGCGACCTTCACCTCCAAGGGCCGGCGCGAAGGCGCGTACTTCCCGCCCGGCGTTCTGACGGGCGTCTCACCGGCCTCGCCGTCAGCCGCCGAGGAGCTCTTCGGCCCCGTCGCGACCGTCTACCGCGTCGGATCCGAGGACGAGGCCGTGGAACTGGCGAACGGAACCCCGTACGGGCTGGGCTCCTACGTGTTCACGACGGACGCGGAGCAGGCGCTGCGCGTCGCCGACAAAATCGACGCCGGCATGGTCTTCATCAACGGCGTCGGCCTCGAAGGCGCGGAACTGCCCTTCGGCGGGGTCAAGCGGTCCGGCTTCGGCCG
>NZ_WWKH01000589.1:0-7877 GCF_009865595.1 Streptomyces sp. SID1328
CCGGTACCGCGCCAGCCGCCCCGCCGGTCCCCCACCGCCCCGCACCCGCAGGGGTGGGAAGGAGGGGACCTCACGGGTCGCCGGGGCATCGGTCCCCAGCGGACGTGGCACACGGAAAGCGGGAGCGGGGACGGTGTTCGGGTTCACGGACATCGGGATCACCACCAGTGACGAGGGAACGCTCTGCGATCCCCACGATGACCCGCCCCGCGGAATCCCGCCGGAGCCCGTGGACCACCCACCGGTTGTGGAAAACTCCGTCACCCGAACGAGGAAGCAGCTCCCCAGGGGCCCCAGCGACACCTACGGCAGCGGAATCCCCGGGTCCATCCCCCCGAGCGCCTCCACACACAGACAGTCCCGCTCGCCGGTGGCCGGCAACCCCGCCACCACGTCGAACAGCACCCCCCGCAGCCGGTCCACATTCGCCGCGAACACCCGCAGCACCTCGTCGTGGGACACCCCGTCACCGGTCTCCGCGCCCGCGTCGAGATCGGTGACCAGGGTCAGCGAGGTGTAGCAGAGCTCCAGCTCACGGGCGAGAGCCGCCTCCGGATGCCCGGTCATCCCGACCACCGACCACCCCTGCGCCTGATGCCACAGGGACTCGGCGCGGGTGGAGAAGCGCGGCCCCTCCACCACGACCAGCGTGCCGCCGTCGACCGGGGTCCAGTCCCGCCCCCGGGCCGCCTTCAGCGCCACCCCCCGCCCGGTAGGGCAGTAGGGGTCGGCCAGCGACACATGCACCACGTTGGGGACCGTGCCGTCCGGCAGCGGGAGTCCGTCGAAGTAGGTCTGCTGGCGCGTCTTGGTGCGGTCGACCATCTGGTCCGGCACCAGCAGCGTGCCCGGCCCGTACTCCGGCCGCAGCCCGCCCACCGCGCACGGTCCGAGGACCTGCCGGACGCCCAGCGAACGCAGCGCCCACAGATTGGCCCGGTAGTTGATGCGGTGCGGCGGAAGGTGGTGTCCCCGTCCGTGCCGGGGCAGGAAGGCCACCCGGCGGCCCGCGACCTCGCCCACGAAGACGGAGTCGGAGGGCGCCCCGTAGGGGGTGTCCACCTGTACCTCGGTCACGTCGTCCAGGAACGAGTAGAAGCCCGATCCGCCGATTACGCCGATCTCTGCGTTCGCCATGCCCAGCACCCTAACGGGCCGCCGAAACCGGCCACCAGGACCACCCGCGCGCACCCACGCCGAAGACCCCGCCGTCGGATGACGGCAGGGTCCTGAAAGGCTGGGTTCTCAGGCGGCGGAGCCGGCCGAGGACGACGTCGAAGAAGACGACGAGGTGGACGACGACGAAGTCGAGGACTTCGCGTCCGAGGACGACGAAGACGGCTTCGCGGCCGGGCTGCTGCTCGACGACGCACCGCGGGAATCGTTGCGGTAGAAGCCGGAGCCCTTGAAGACAATGCCGACGGCGGAGAACACCTTCTTCAAGGGGCCACCGCAGCTGGGGCACTCGGTCAGGGCGTCGTCGGTGAACTTCTGCACCGCTTCGAGGCCTTCGCCGCAGTCCTTGCACTGGTACTGGTAGGTCGGCACTGTCTTCCTCCTGGCACTCTCACTCAATGAGTGCTAACGATGCTCCATAGTGACGCATTCCCGTGGATCAGTCCACCGTGACCGGCTCGCGGTGACCGACGCCACGCGCCACGGTACGGTTCCGGGCCCGCGCCACCAGCAGGGAACGCAGGGCGACGATCGTCGCCAGCGCCGGTACGGTCCCGGCCATCGGGACCAGGAACCCGGCGCCGTCCCACAGCCGGTCCTCCCATTGTCCCGCCACCGTGACGGCGGCCGCCTGGCCCAGCGCCACCGCGCCCGTCAGCCAGGTGAACGCCTCCGTCCGGGCGCCCACCGGCACCAGGTCCTCCACCAGGGTGTACCCCGTGATCAGCGAGGGCGCGATGCACATGCCGACCAGCAGGCCCAGCCCGGCCAGCAGCGGCACCGAGTGCACCGTCCACAGCGCGGAGGTAGCCAGCGCGAGCGCCGCGTACCCGACCATCAGCCGGCGCCGGGGCGACGACTTCCAGGCGATCGCGCCGCAGACGACCCCGGAGAGCATGTTTCCGGCGGCGAAGACGCCATAGAGGACGCCGTTCAGGCCGGGCTCCCCGATGGACTCGGTGAATGCTGCCAGCGAGACCTGCATCCCGCCGAAGACCGCGCCGATGCCGAGGAACGTCACGATCAGCACCCGTACGCCGGGCACCCGGAGGGCGGACACGCGCGCGTGCGCGGCGTCCTCCGTCTCCTCGCCACGCGGCGGCACCGGCGGCTGCGTACCGCGCTGGGCGGCGAACAGCAGACCGCCGATCAGAGTCAGCGCGGCCTCCGTGACCAGTCCCGCCGACGGGGTGACGGCCGTGCACAGCGCGGTCGCCAGCAGCGGGCCGACGACGAAGGTCAGCTCGTCGGTGACCGACTCGAAGGCCGCCGCCGTGCTCATCAGGGGCGAGCCCTTCAGCCGCGTGCCCCAGCGGGCGCGGACCATCGGGCCGACCTGCGGCACGGAGGCGCCGGTCGGCACCGCCGCCGCGAACAGCGCCCACAGGGGGGCGTGCGCCAGCGCGAGCGCCGTCAGGGTGAGTCCTGCGGCCGTGTGCAGGACGACACCGGGCATCAGCACCGCCCGCTGGCCGTACCGGTCCGCGAGGCGGCCGCTGTACGGCGCGAACAGGGCCATGGAGACGCCGGTGACGGCCGCCGCGGCACCGGCCGCGCCGTACGAGCCGGTGGTGTGCCGCACCAGCAGCACGATGGAGATGGTGAGCATGGCGAACGGCTGACGTGCCGCGAAGCCGGGGACCAGGAAGGTCCACGCGCCCTTCGTGCGCAGCAGTTGTCCGTAACCCGGACGTGCCGACCGCTCGGTGGTGACCGTGGATGCCACGGCCCGTGCCTCTCTTCCGCCTGGTAGCGCGCCCGTGCGGGGGGCACCGAGAGCCGTCCTCTTGCGCGCGGAACTGCGGTAGATACCGGTGGAACTGCTGAGGTCCGGCCGCCATACGGTCGCGCCAGCTCTGCGTCAGACGAATCGGACAGAGTTGGTTCGATCAGATGCCCCGATCGTACAGGTGACCCCCCGCCGCCGGGCCTGTGAGAACCAGCACCCTCAGTGCCGGTGCGCCTTCCCGCTCGTACCCAGCCAGTCGGCCAGCTTGCCGCCCTGGGTGACCGCGCGCAGCCGGCGTTCGGCCTGGTCGCGGACCGGGTCGGTGGCCACCACCAGCAGCTCGTCACCGTGCCGCAGCACGGTCGTGGGGGAGGGCACGAACGACTTGCCGTCCCGGACGACCAGCGTGACGGCGGCGCCCGGCGGCAGCCGCAGCTCGCCCACCTCCACGCCGTTCATCCGGGAGTCGTCCGGGATGGTGAGCGAGAGCAGATGGCCGCGCAGGCGCTCCAGCGGCGCCGACTCGATGCCGAGGTCGGACGCCTCGCCCTCCTCGCCGAGCCGCAGCTTGCGGGCCAGCCAGGGCAGGGTCGGGCCCTGGACCAGGGTGTAGACGACGACCAGCACGAAGACGATGTTGAACAGCCGGCGGCTGCCCTCGACCCCGCTCACCATGGGGATGGTCGCCAGGATGATGGGGACCGCGCCACGCAGCCCCGCCCAGGACATCAGCGCCTGCTCCTGCCACGGCACCCGGAACGGGGTCAGGCTCAGCACCACGCTCAGCGGCCGGGCCGCCATGGTCAGCACCAGTCCGATGATCAGCGCGGGCACCACGTCGTCGCCCAGCTCGTGCGGGGTCACCAGCAGGCCGAGCAGGACGAACATGCCGATCTGCGCGATCCAGCCGAGCCCCTCCGCGAACCCGCGCGTGGCCGGCCAGTGCGGCAGCTTGGCGTTGCCCAGCACCGTGGAGGCCAGATAGACGGCGAGGAAGCCACTGCCGTGGGCCAGCGCGCCGGCCGCGTACGCGGCGACGGCGATGGCCATGACGGCGATCGGGTAGAGACCGGAGGCCGGCAGGGCGACGTGCCTGAGCCCCCAGGAGCCGAGGAAGCCCACCGCGAGACCCAGGGCGGCGCCGATGGCCAGCTCCAGCACGATCTCGGCCAGCAGGATGTACCAGTGCTCCACCGGACCGGCCTGGCAGAAGGCGACGACCAGGATGACCACCGGGGCGTCGTTGAAGCCGGACTCCGCCTCCAGCGTGCCCGTCACCCGCGAGGGGAGCGGGATCTTGCGCAGGACGGAGAACACGGCCGCCGCGTCCGTCGAGGACACCACCGCGCCGATGATGAACGCCTGCCGCCACCCCAGCCCGACCAGATAGTGCGCGCCCGCGGCCGTCGCGCCGACGCTCACCGCGACGCCCACCGTCGCCAGCACGGAGGCGGACGGCAGGGCCGGCCGCACTTCCTTCCACTTCGTGCCGAGACCGCCCTCGGCCAGGATCACGACCAGGGCCGCGTATCCGATGACCTGGGTCAGCTCGGCGTTGTCGAAGTGGATGTTCCCCACGCCGTCGGAGCCCATGAGGACGCCGATCCCGAGGTAGACGAGCAGGCTGGGGAGCCCGCTGCGCGAGGAGATCCGCACGGCCGCGACCGCGACCAGGAGAACCAGCGAACAGGCGAACAGGAGCTGGTTGAGGTGGTGGACAGTCAGCGGCGCATCCCTTCCTTGGCCCACGCGGGGGGCGCACGTGGGCTCGCGTACACAAGACACCGAGGGGCGGCGGACCGCACCCGACTACTTCGTTACCTTACCTAACTCTTGACGCTTCCTTGACGCTCGGGTTGGCAAGATCGAACGCCCGTGCGCGCTGGTTCCCGACTCCGCGTCAAGTGGTTCCGGGGCCTGCGCCTATGGTTGCTCCAGCGCTCATTCAAAGTCACAGCCCCGCCTGCCGCTCGCGTGAGGACAGCAAGGACAGCGATGCCCCCCAACACCACCGCCACATCGGGTGACAAGCCCGGCACGTCCGGCAGGAAGAAGGGGCGCAAAGCCCGACTTGTCGTGATTCTGCTGGTCCTGGCCCTCATCGGAGGCATAGCCTTCGGGGCGTTCTGGTCCATCAGCACGGTGCGTGCCTCCTTCCCGCAGACCAAGGGATCGGTCACGCTCGAGGGCCTCTCCGGCCCCGTCGACGTCAAGCGCGACGGCTACGGCATCCCGCAGATCTACGCCTCCTCCGACGCCGACCTGTTCATGGCCCAGGGCTACGTGCAGGCGCAGGACCGGTTCTACGAGATGGACGTGCGCCGCCATCTCACCTCCGGCCGCCTGTCGGAGATGTTCGGCAGGAGCCAGGTCAAGAACGACGCGTTCCTGCGCACCCTGGGCTGGGACCGGGTGGCGAAGCAGGAGTACGACACCAAGCTGTCGGCCTCCGCGAAGAAGTACCTCCAGGCGTACGCCAAGGGGGTCAACGCCTACCTCAAGGGCAAGAACGGCCAGGACATCTCCCTGGAGTACGCGGCCCTGGGGCTCACCAACGACTACAAGCCCGCCGAGTGGACCCCGGTCGACTCCGTCGCGTGGCTGAAGGCGATGGCCTGGGACCTGCGCGGCAACATGCGCGACGAGACCGACCGCGCCCTGATGACCAGCCGCCTGACCCCGCAGCAGATCCGCGAGCTGTACCCGGACTACCCCTACGACCGGAACAAGCCGATCGTGCGCGAGGGCCAGTACAGCGCGCTGGGCAGGACCTTCCAGCAGGACGGCGCCCCGTCGGGAACCGGCACGGGCACGCAGGGCACCCAGGGTGGCTCGGGGACGACGGGCAACACCGGCACTGGAACTGGCACCGGCACTGGAACTGGCACCGGTACCGGCACCCAGGGCACGGCCGGCACCGCAGGAGGCGCCGGCACCGGCCTCACCGGTCAGCTCACCGGCCTCACCAGGGTCCTCGACGACCTCCCCACCGCCGTCGGCGTCAACGGCCAGGGCATCGGCTCCAACTCCTGGGTCGTCTCCGGCGCGCACACCATCACCGGCAAGCCACTGCTCGCCAATGACCCGCACCTCTCCGCCTCGCTGCCCTCGGTCTGGTACCAGATGGGCCTGCACTGCCGGAACGTCTCCAGCAAGTGCCAGTACGACGTGGCGGGCTACACCTTCGCGGGCATGCCCGGTGTGGTCATCGGCCACAACGGCAGCATCGCCTGGGGCATGACCAACTCCGGCGTCGACGTCAGCGACCTCTACCTGGAGAAGATCTCCGGCGACGGCTACCTCTACGACGGCAAGGTCCGCCCCTTCCGCACCCGCGAGGAGACCATCAAGGTCGCCGGGGGCGCGTCCAAGAAGATCGTCGTACGCCAGACCGCCGACGGCATGCCGCTGCTCTCCGACCGCGACGACGAGCTGGTGGAGGTCGGCCGCAAGGCCGGCGTCGACACCGCCGCGCCCGACCGCGGCGACGGCTACGGCATCGCACTGCGCTGGACCGCGCTCGACCCCGGCACCTCGATGGACGCCGTGTTCGCCATGGACAGGGCGTCCGACTGGACCGGCTTCCGCAAGGCCGCCGCGCTCTTCGACGTGCCGTCCCAGAACCTGATCTACGCCGACTCCGAGAACATCGGCTACACCCTGCCGGGCAAGATCCCCACCCGCGCCACGGGCGACGACGGCTCGGTGCCGGCGCCGGGCTGGGACTCCAAGTACCGCTGGACCGGCTTCCTGGACCAGGACGAGCTGCCGTACGAGTACAACCCGAAGCGCGGCTACATCGTCACCGCCAACCAGGCCGTGGTGGACAAGGACAAGTACCCGTACACCCTCACCACCGACTGGGGTTACGGCACCCGCAGCCAGCGCATCGCCGACCTGATCGAGTCCAAGATCAAGGACGGCGGCAAGGTCTCCACCGACGACATGCGCCAGATGCAGCTCGACAACAGCAGTGAGATCGCCAAGCTGCTGGTGCCCAAGCTGCTGAAGCTGGACCTGGACGACCCCGAGGTCCGCAAGGCGCAGAAGCTGCTGGAGGGCTGGGACTACACCCAGGACGCCGACTCGGCCGCGGCCGCCTACTTCAACGCCGTGTGGCGCAACATCCTCAAGCTCGGCTTCGGCGACAAGCTCCCCAAGGAGCTGCGCGCCAAGAACCAGTGCCTGTGGGTGGAGCGCGCGGGCAGCACCGGCCCGCTGGACGACCGGAGCAAGGTCCGCGAGTGCGGTCAGCGGGACGCCGACCAGGCGCAGCCGGACGGCGGCGACCGCTGGTTCGAGGTCGTGCGCACGCTCATGGACAAGCCGGACAGCCAGTGGTGGCAGGCGCCCAAGTCGGGCAACCGCCCGGCCGCGCACAACCGCGACGAGCTGTTCACCCGCGCCATGATCGACGCCCGCTGGGAGCTGACCGCCAAGCTCGGCAAGGACATCGACACCTGGAGCTGGGGCCGCCTGCACCGGCTGTTCCTGAAGAACCAGACCCTCGGCCTTCAGGGCCCGGAGCTGCTCCAGTACGCGCTCAACCGCGGCCCCTGGAAGCTCAGCGGGGGCGAGGCCACCGTCAACGCCACCGGCTGGAACGCCGCCGGGGGCTACGGGGTGGTGTGGGTGCCGTCGATGCGGATGGTCGTCAACCTGGCCGACCTCGACAAGTCCCGCTGGATCAACCTCAGCGGCGCCTCCGGGCACGCCTTCAACGCCCACTACACCGACCAGACCGACAAGTGGGCCGACGGCGATCTGCTGCCCTGGTCCTTCTCGGCCAAGTCGGTCGAGGGCAGCACGAAGGACACGCTGAACCTGCGGCCGTGAGTCGCTGACGGCGTCAACCGTACGAAGGCCCTCCACGCGCGCGTGGAGGGCCTTCTCGCGTATCAGGGGGCGCTCAGGGGCGCGCGAAACGGCGTACCCCGGCCGGGGTCACCACGGCGTGCACCGGGCGGTCGTG
>NZ_WWKH01000590.1:0-5980 GCF_009865595.1 Streptomyces sp. SID1328
CGCTACGACCTCAGCGAGGACGCCTCCACCGAGACGGCCATGGTCTTCGGCGAGCTGTACCGCAACGGCCCGGAGTGGAAGTTCCGCGCCATCGGTCAGGGCTACGCCTCGGGCCTGCGCGGCATCGCCCAGGACTTCGGCGTCAACGTCTGACGCCGTACGGCTCGCACCTCTTCCGGCGCCGTTCCGCGTTTGCGGGCGGCGCCGGTGGCGCAGGAGAACCAAGAACACCACAGGGGAGGATCAGCATGGGTGTCACGCTCGCCAAGGGAGGCAATGTCTCCCTCTCCAAGGCCGCGCCGAATCTCACCAACGTCATGATCGGTCTCGGCTGGGACGCCCGCTCCACCACCGGCGCCCCCTTCGACCTGGACGCCAGCGCCCTGCTGTGCGGCGCCGGGAACCGGGTGCTGGGGGACGAGTACTTCGTCTTCTACAACCAGCTCACCAGCCCCGAGGGCTCGGTGGAGCACACCGGCGACAACCTCACCGGTGAGGGCGAGGGTGACGACGAATCGATTCTGGTGGACCTTTCCCGGGTGCCGCCGCAGTGCGAGAAGATCATTTTCCCGGTCTCGATCCACATGGCGGACGAGCGCAACCAGTCCTTCGGCCAGGTCGCCAACGCGTTCATCCGGGTGGTCAACCGGTCCGACGACCAGGAACTCGCCCGCTACGACCTCAGCGAGGACGCCTCCACCGAAACGGCCATGATCTTCGGCGAGCTCTACCGGTATCAGGGCGAATGGAAATTCCGTGCGGTCGGACAGGGGTACGCGTCCGGACTTCGGGGCATCGCTCTAGACTTCGGAGTCAACGTTTCGTAAAGCCGGGTACGGCGGCGGGGGAGACCTCCCCCAGACAGCGTCTGGGAGGGGCCCCCAGAAGATGATGGGGTAGCCAGTGCTTCTGAAAACCTTCGGCTGGTCTTTCGCGATCACCGCGATCGGCCTGGTCGCAGCGGTCTTCTACGGGGGGTGGAAGGCCTTCGGCATCGTGGCGATCCTTTCCGTCCTCGAGATCTCGCTGTCCTTCGACAACGCGGTGGTCAACGCCGGAATCCTGAAGAAGATGAGTGCCTTCTGGCAGAAGATCTTCCTCACGGTCGGCGTGCTCATCGCGGTCTTCGGCATGCGGCTGGTCTTCCCCGTCGTCATCGTCGCCATCAGCGCCAAGATGGGCCCGGTCGAGGCCGTCAATCTCGCGCTGAACAACAAGGACCGCTATCAGGAACTGGTCACCGACGCCCACCCGGCCATCGCCGCGTTCGGTGGCATGTTCCTGCTGATGATCTTCCTCGACTTCATCTTCGAGGACCGGGACATCCAGTGGCTGCGCTGGATCGAGCGGCCGCTGGCCAAGCTCGGCAAGGTCGACATGCTGTCGGTCTGCATCGCCATGATCGTCCTGCTGATCACCTCCTTCACCTTCGCCACCCACGCCCACCAGCACGGCGGCGCCCATGTCGACAAGGCCCAGACGGTTCTGATCGCGGGGATCGCGGGTCTGATCACCTACATGGTCGTCGGCGGTCTCTCCGGGTACTTCGAGGACAAGCTGGAGGCCGAGGAGGAGGCCGAGCACGAGGCCGAGGAGGAGGCCGCCCGCTCCGGCAAGCCACGCTCGGCGGTGAAGCTGGCCGGCCAGGCCGCGTTCTTCATGTTCCTCTACCTGGAGGTCCTGGACGCGTCCTTCTCCTTCGACGGTGTGATCGGCGCCTTCGCCATCACCAACGACATCGTCCTGATGGCGCTGGGCCTCGGCATCGGCGCGATGTACGTCCGTTCGCTGACCGTCTACCTGGTCCGCCAGGGCACGCTCGACGACTACGTCTACCTGGAGCACGGCGCCCACTACGCGATCGGCGCCCTGGCCGTGATCCTCATGGTCACCATCCAGTACGAGATCAACGAGGTCATCACCGGCCTGGTCGGCGTCGTCCTGATCGCCTGGTCCTTCTGGTCCTCGGTCCGCCGCAACCGCGCCCTCGCGGCCTCCGGTGGCGATGCCGGGTCGAGCGAGAAGACGGAGATCTCCTCCGGGGTCTGACGACCCCTAGGGGCAAGATCGGGGACGTGGCGGGGTGTGGCATCCCGCTCGGTGAGGAACGCTTCGAATGGGGCGGCCGACTCGGGTCGGCCGCCCCGACGACTTTTCCAGGGGGGCGGAAGTGGGATTTCTCGACGGACTGCTGGGCGGCCGCACCGCCGACTTCGACTCGGGCAGCTCCGGGTCCAACGCGATCGAACTGACCAAGCGGCACCAGCAGGTGTCCCTCACCAAACAGGGCGCGGCCACCGGGAACCTCCGGGTCAACCTGACCTGGCGGATGCGCACCTCCGACCTCGGCGGCCCCCAGCGCGGCAGCCTCTTCCGGCACCCCTTCAAGGCACTGAAACCACCGGAAGTGATGGGCCACGGCCAGAGCATGGTCAACGTCGACCTGGACCTCGGCTGCCTCTACGAACTCGCCGACGGCACCAGGGGCGTCGTCCAGCCCCTCGGCGGCTACCTGGGCGACGTCAACGCCCCGCCGTACGTCAAGCTCAGCGGCGACGACCGGTTCGGCTCCGCCTCGGGCGAGACGATGTACGTCAACCTGGACCACCGGGACGCCATCAAACGCCTGCTGGTCTTCGTGTACATCTACGACCAGACCCCGGCCTTCGACCGCACCCACGCCGTGGTCACGCTCTACCCGAGCAACGGCCCGCGCATCGAGATCGGCCTCGACGAACGCCATCCGCAGGCCCGCTCGTGCGCCGTGGTGCTGATAGAGAACGTGAAGGGCGAGCTGGTCGTGCGCCGCGAGGTGAAGTTCGTCTACGGCTTCCAGGGCGAGCTCGACCGGCTGTACGGCTGGGGGCTGACCTGGGGACGGGGCTACAAGACCAAGGCGGACCGCTGAGCGGGGATGGCTAGCGCCCCAGGAACTGCGGCCCCTGCGGCGGCAGCCGGAAGTCCGGGTCCAGCGGGGCCGCCGCCGGCCCCGGCTGGGGCTGGGGGTACCCGTAGGCGGGCGGCGCCTGGGTCTGGACGGACTGGGGATAGCCGTAGGTGGCCTGGCTCGCGGAAGCGGGCTGCGGATAGCCGTACGCGGGCTGCGGGGCCGAGACGGGCTGCGGATAGCCGTAGGCCGGCGGCTGGGCGGGCAGCGGCGGCAGCGGTACGGGCTGCTCCGGGGGCAGCGGCACCGACCGGGACTCGTACGGGCGCGGCTCCTCGGCCGCCGCCTCCGACTCGTCCACCGAGATGCCGAAGTCGGTGGCGAGCCCCTCCAGACCGTTGGAGTAGCCCTCGCCCAGTGCGCGGAACTTCCAGCCGTCCCCGCGCCGGTACAGCTCGCCGCAGATCAGCGCCGTCTCCGCGCCGGTCTCCGGCTTCACCTCGAACCGGGCCAGCGGCTCGGCGTCGGTCGCCGAGGCGTCGTAGACCAGCACGCACAGGGACGGGACGCGGTCGAAGGGGACGTCGTCGGCGGAGGCCACCAGCAGGACGCGGTCCACTCCGGACTCGACCCCGGCCAGGTCCACCTGGACGGTGTCGGTCAGGCCACCGGCGACCGGCTTCCGGCCCAGCCCCCACACCGCGCCGGAGGGGTGGCGGGGCTGGTTGTAGAAGACGAAGTCCTCGTCCGAGCGCACCCGGCCGTCGGGGCCCAATAGCAGCGCAGAGGCGTCGACCTCGGGGACGTCCTGCCCCGGTGTCCAGCGCAGCACCGCCCGTACCGCGGCGGCGTCCAGCGGGACGTTCGACCCCTTCAGCATCGCGTGCGTCATGCGGTCATCCTGCCTTCTCGGTCCTGGCCACGACAATGCGGGGGGTGTTTGCCCGACACGGGCGGGTAACCGGAAATTCATACCGGCCGGGAACCCCGGACATGCCTCTCTACGTACTATTACCGGCCACCCTTTGCGGAAATCACAGACTAGGCGCGCCTTGAGGGAGTCCTATGCGTCATTTCGGGCACATCGCCCCCGAAGCGCGGGAGCGTCTCTTCCACCAGGAGCCGTGCGCCTTCACCGCCGACTCCCCGGCCAGGCTGCTCTCGGCGGCCCTCGGGGCCACCCTGTACAGCCCGGCCACCCGGCCCCGGCTCGCCGCCGACATCGTCAAGCAGACGAGCAGTGGCGTCGTCTCGATGGTGCTGTGCCTGGAGGACTCCATCGCGGACGAGGACGTGCCCGCCGGTGAGGAGAACCTGGTCCGGCAGTTCGCCGAGCTGGACGCCCTGTACGCGCGGACCGGCGCCGAGCCGCCGCTGCTGTTCGTCCGGGTGCGCACGCCCGACCAGATCCCCGACCTGGTCCGGCGCCTGGGCGCCAGCGTCCGGCTGCTGTCGGGTTTCGTGCTGCCCAAGTTCACCGAGGAGCGCGGCGTCCCCTTCCTGGAGGCGCTGAGCGCGGCCGAGACCGCCTGCGGACGGCGGCTTTTCGCCATGCCGGTGCTGGAGTCGCCCGAGCTGCTCTACCGCGAGTCCCGCGTGGAGATCCTGGAGGGCATCGCCCGCGCGGTCGGCAAGTACCGCGACCGGGTCCTGGCGCTGCGCCTGGGCGTCACCGACTTCTGCTCCTCCTACGGCCTGCGCCGCGCCCCCGACATGACCGCGTACGACGTCCAGATCGTCGCCTCCGTCATCGGTGACGTGGTCAACCTGCTGGGCCGGGCCGACGGCAGCGGGTTCACCGTGACCGGGCCGGTGTGGGAGTACTTCCGGGTCCCCGAGCGCGTCTTCAAGCCGCAGCTCAGGACGAGCCCCTTCCTGGAGGTGCGCGCCGTGGGACTGCGCGAGAAGCTGATCGAACACGCCATGGACGGCCTGCTCCGGGAGATCTCCCTGGACCAGGCCAACGGTCTGCTCGGCAAGACCTGCATCCATCCCTCCCATGTGCTTCCCGTGCACGCGCTCTCCGTGGTCAGCCACGAGGAGTTCAGCGACGCGGCGGACATCCTCCGGCCGGACAGCGACGGCGGCGGAGTCCTCAGGTCCGCGTACACGAACAAGATGAACGAGGTGAAGCCGCACCGCGCCTGGGCCGAGCGGACCCTGCTGCGCGCGGAGGTCTTCGGGGTGGCCAACGAGGACGTCGGTTTCGTGGACCTGCTCACCGCCGGCGTGATGACCGGCTGAGCCCTCCCTCGCCCGCAAGCCCCTCCTGGCACAGAGCCCCATCTCCCTGCCCCCGAGCCGCAAGGAACGCATGAAGAACGCAGTGAACGACGGCGTCTGGTCCGGCACCTGGGTCGCACGGCGACTCGGTGTCGAACTGGAGGGCGACGAGCACCTGACCGACCTGCTGGGGATGGCCCTGCGCCGCAACCCCAAGCGGGCCCATCTGCTGGTCTCCAAGGTGCTCGGCAAGCACGTCCCGCAGTCGCCCGCCGTGGTCCACGGCCACGGGGTGCGCCTCGGTCACCGGGTCCGCGCCCTGCTCGGGGACGCGGAGGCCGCCCGCGCGGTCGTCCTCGGGTACGCGGAGACCGCCACCGGCCTCGGTCACTCGGTCGCGGACGGCCTCGCCCTGGCCCCGTATCTGCACTCCACCCGCCGCCCGGTCGCCGGGGTCACCCCGGCCGGCGGCTTCGAGGAGTCCCACTCGCACGCCACCTCCCACCTGCTGCTCCCCGAGGACCCGGCCCTGCTGGCCGGGGACGGCCCGCTGGTGCTGGTGGACGACGAGTTCTCCACCGGCAACACCGTCCTGAACACCATCCGCGAGCTGCACGCCCGCCACCCCAGGCGCCGCTACGTGGTCGTCGCCCTGGTCGACATGCGCTCCGCCGAGGACGCCGCCCGGCTGGACCGGTTCGCCGCCGAGATCGGCGCCCGCGTCGACCTGGTCGCCGCCGCCTCCGGGACCGTACGGCTGCCCGAGGGCGTGCTGGAGAAGGGGCAGGCGCTGGTCGCGGAGCACGAGCGGGCCGACGCCGTGCCCGGCGCGGTGCCGGGCGGCGAGGTGAGCCGGGTCGAGCTGGGCTG
>NZ_WWKH01000591.1:0-5063 GCF_009865595.1 Streptomyces sp. SID1328
GCCCGCGGCAACGCGCTGGTACGGGCCATGCTCACCGGAAGCTGGACGGAGCGGCTCCCCGAGCCCGCCCGCCCCGGTCTGCCCTCCACCTCCACCGTGCCCGCGCAGCGCCGGGCCGACGGGCCGCTGCCCGCACCCGGAGACTTCCTGCGGATGGTGCGCGACCGGGCCGTGGCCGTCCTCGCCGCACCCGGCACCCCCGCGTCCGACACCGCCCGGCTGGCCTTCGCCTGCGAACTCGCCCTCCGCCTCGGCCTGTCCTGCGTGGCGGCCCCGGCCGACGAGGGCGGCACGGGGGCGCTCGTCCACCACGCCCTGCACCGGGACTTCGAGAGTTAGTGCGCCGACCCCGACAGCTGGAGACCGATCACACCGACGATCACCAGGGAGATGGAGACGATCTTCAGGGTGGAGACCAGGTCGCCGAGGAAGACCATGCCGTAGATCGCCGTGCCCGCCGCGCCGATGCCGGTCCACACCGCGTAGGCCGGGCCGACGTCGAGCTTCTTCAGGGCCAGGGTCAGCAGGCCGAAGCTGCCGAGGGCGAAGGAGGCGAAGGCGATGGTCGGCCAGAGCCGGGTGAATCCGTGGGACAGCTTCAGGCACACGGCGAAACCGGTCTCCAGAAGCCCGGCGACGATGACCAGCAGCCACGCCATGCGCTGTCCTCCCGTAGGTCCGGATCTCCGGCTCGGTGCGATTATGCACTTACCGAACGCGCACCCCGGCAAACCACGCGAGCCTCAGTCGCCCTCCCTGCGCTCCCTGGTCGCCAGCAGCCGGCGCAGCGAGTACAGCCGGGCCTGGCGCGCGTGCCCCTCGGCCACCCAGGCGTCCAGCGCGCAGTCCGGTTCGTCGTGGCTGCACGCGCGCGGGCAGCCGGCCGTCCCCGGCACCAGGTCCGGGAAGGCGTTGATCACCCGCGAGGGGTCGATGTGCGCCAGCCCGAAGGACCGTACGCCCGGTGTGTCGACCACCCAGCCGGTGCCGCCGCCGAGGGGGAGCGCCAGCGCGGAGGTCGTGGTGTGCCGGCCCCGGCCGGTCACCGCGTTGACATGGCCCGTCGTACGCCGGAGATCCTCCGGCACCAGCGCGTTGACCAGGGTGGTCTTGCCGACGCCGGAGTGGCCGACGAACGCCGTTGTCTTCCCGTCCAGCTGCTCGCGGACCCGGTCGGCGGCGTCGCCGTTCTCCAGCTCCTCGCGGCTGGTCACCACATAGGGGATGTCCAGATCGCCGTACAGCTCCAGCAGCTTGTCCGGGGAGGCCAGGTCCGACTTGGTCAGGACCAGCAGGGGCGTCAGGCCGCCGTCGAAGGCCGCGACCAGGCAGCGGTCGATCAGCCGGGGGCGGGGCTCGGGGTCCGCGAGGGCGGTGACGATGGCGAGCTGGTCGGCGTTGGCCACCACGACGCGCTCGTAGGGGTCGTCGTCGTCGGCGGTGCGGCGCAGCAGGGAGGAGCGCTCCCCGATGCGCACGATCCGCGCGAGGGTGTCCTTCTGGCCCGACAGGTCACCCACCAGCGAGACCCGGTCGCCCACCACGGCCGCCTTGCGGCCCAGCTCGCGGGCCTTCATGGCGGTGATCGTCCGCCCCTCGACCAGGCAGGTCAGCCGGCCCCGGTCGACGGTGAGGACCATGCCCTCCGCCGCGTCCTCGTGCTTGGGCCGGATGTTCGTCCGCGGGCGGTTGCCCTTGCGGTTGGGACGCGTGCGGATGTCGTCCTCGTCGGTGTGCTTGCCGTAGCGGCGCATGATCTCGTCCCGCCCGTCAGTTACCGAGCATCCCGGCCCACAGCTCGGGAAAGTCCGGGAGGGTCTTCGCCGTCGTCGCCACGTTCTCGATCCGCACCCCCGGCACGGCCAGTCCGATGATCGCGCCCGCCGTCGCCATCCGGTGGTCGTCGTAGGTGTGGAACACACCGCCGTGCAGCGGACGCGGGCGGATGTGCAGGCCGTCGGCGGTCTCGGTGACGTCGCCGCCGAGTTCGTTGATCTCCTTGGTGAGCGCGGCCAGCCGGTCCGTCTCGTGCAGCCGGAGGTGGGCCACGCCCCGCAGGGTGGACGGGGAGTCGGCGAGGGCGGCGACCGCGGCGATGCCGGGGGTCAGCTCGCCGACGTCGCCCAGGTCCACGTCGATGCCGTGCACCGCGCCGGAACCGGAGAACACCAGCCCGTACTCGGTCAGCTCGCAGGAGCCACCCATCTCGGTGAAAATCTCCCGCAGCCGGTCACCCGGCTGGGTGGTGCGCTCCGGCCAGTCCGGGATCGTCACCTTGCCGCCGGTGACCAGGGCGGCCGCCAGGAACGGCTGGGCGTTGGACAGGTCCGGCTCGACCGTCAGGTCCCGGCCCAGCAGCGCGCCCGGCGTCACCCGCCACACGTTCGGCTCGCCGCCGGCCTCCGGGGTGTCGACCTGGGCGCCGACCGCGCGCAGCATGTCCACCGTCATCCGGATGTGGGGGAGCGAGGGCAGGGTCGCACCGGTGTGGCGGACCTCCACACCCTGGTTGAAGCGCGGCGCGGACAGCAGCAGCGCCGAGACGAACTGGGACGACGAGGACGCGTCCACCGACACCGGGCCGCCCTCCAGCGCCCCGCCGCCGTGCACGGTCAGCGGCAGCGCGCCCCGGCCGTCGTCGTCGATCCGGGCGCCCAGAACCCTGAGCGCGTCGATGACGCCGTGCAGCGGGCGCTCGTAGGAGCGGGGATCGCCGTCGAAGCGGACCGGCCCGTCGGCCAGCGCGGCGACCGGCGGCAAGAAGCGCATGACCGTGCCCGCGTTGCCGACGTCCACCGTGGCCGGACCGCGCAACTCCGTCGGCAGCACCCGCCACGCCTCTCCGGAGCCGTCCGGGCCGACGCCCTCCTCGATCTCCACGCCCATCGCGCGCAGCGCCCCCGCCATCAGCAGGGTGTCCCGCGAGCGCAGCGGACGGCGCAGCCAGCCCGGCTCGGAGGCGAGGGCCGCCAGCACCAGGGCCCGGTTGGTGACCGATTTGGAACCGGGCACGTGGACCGTCGCGTCGACGGCTCCGGTCGCGTGCGGGGCGGGCCAGAGGGCGGTGTGAGCGGGGTTCACGGTCATGCGCCCCACTTTAGTGGCTGGGACCGCACCCAGATCTTGATCGAACCCGCCCGGCGGCGGCTCAGAGCCGCAACAGCCACTGCCCGCCGCCGATCAGCGAGCACAGCGACACCGCGTGGAACAGGAACAGCCACAGCCCGGCCGGCACATGGGTGAGCCGGGACAACTGGTCCGCGTCCGAGTCCCCGGCGCCGCCCCGCCTGCGCTTGGCCTGCAGCTCGAAAGGCGGACGCACCCCGCCCAGCAGCAGGAACCACACCACCGCGTACGCGAACGCCGCCTGCACCTGCGGTCCGGCCAGCCACGACACCAGCAGGAAGGCCCCACCGGTCAGCACCACGGTCAGCACCCCGTAGGCGTTGCGGATCATCACCAGCATCGCCAGCAGCAGGGCGGTCGCCACCCACAGCAGCAGGGTGATGCGCCCGGCGGCCAGCAGCGCGGCCCCACCGAGCCCGAGCAGCGAGGGCGCGGTGTAGCCCGCGGCGGCCGTGAGGATCATGCCGAGCCCGTACGGCTTGCCCCGGCTGACCGTGAGGCCGCTGGTGTCGGAGTGCAGCCGTATCCCGGTCAGCTTCCGGCCGGTGACGAGCGCGACCAGTCCGTGGCCGCCCTCGTGCGCGATGGTGATCGCGTTCCGGGCCACCCGCCACACCGGGTGCGGGGCGACCACGGCGAGCGCGGCGGCCAGGGTGGCGAGGACCACCCACAGGTCGGGACCGGGCTGGGTGCCGCTGAGCCGGTCCCAGAGGTCGGGCAGCGCGGTGGTCGTGTTGCTGTCCATGTCTGCGGGTGGCTCCCTGTCGTCGGACGGACTCTGGCACTGTGGCTGGTATGTGCGGACGGTATGCGGCCAGTCGTAGCCCAGAGGATCTCGCGGGAGTCTTCGACGTCGAGGTGGGGGTCCCCCTTGCCCCCGCGGAAGGGGGTGACCGTACCCCGGAACCCGAGGAGACCCTGGCGCCGGACTACAACGTGGCCCCGACCAAGGAGGTCTACGCGGTCCTGGACCGTCCGCTGAAAGACGCCGCCGACAGGCGTCCGGTTCGCCAGCTGCGCCGGCTGAAGTGGGGACTGGTGCCGTCCTGGGCCAAGACGCCCGAGGGCGCCGCCCGGATGATCAACGCCCGCGCGGAGACCGTGCACGAGAAGCCGGCCTACCGCCGCGCCTTCGCCGCCCGCCGCTGCATCCTGCCCGCCGACGGCTACTACGAGTGGGTCACCGGGGAGCAGGAGCGCGATCTGGAGGTCGAGGGCAAGAAGAAAAGGGCGCGCAAGCAGCCGTACTTCGTGACCCCCGCCGACGGCTCGGTGTTCGCCATGGCCGGGCTGTACGAGTTCTGGCGCGACCGCACCCTGCCCGACGACCACCCCGGCGCCTGGTGGGCGACCTGCTCGGTGATCACCACCGAGGCCGAGCAGGGTCCGCTGGCCGTCGCCCCCGCCGAGGGCCCCGGCTCGCTCGCCGACATCCACCCCCGGATGCCCCTGATGCTGACCCCGGACCGCTGGGACGCCTGGCTGGACCCCGCCCGCACCGACCCCGAGGAGCTGCGGGAGCTGCTGGCCCCGCCGCCCGGGGGCCTGATGCGGGCCTACCCGGTGTCGACGGCCGTCAGCAACGTCCGCAACAACGGCCCGGAGCTGCTGAAGGAGCTGGAAGGGCCGGAGGAGGGCACACTCTTCTGACGTGAGCCCCACTTCCGCCGATGTGACCGAGACCGTCGAGACCGAGGCCGGGACCGCGCGCGTCACCTGGCACCACGCGCCCGAGCCCCGCCTCGTCCTGGCCGTCGGCCATGGCGCCGGGGGCGGCATCGAGGCCCGCGACCTCCAGGCGCTGGCCGCCGCCCTGCCCGCGCACGGGGTGAGCGTCGCCCTGGTCGAACAGCCCTGGCGGGTGGCCGGGCGCAAGGTGGCCCCCGCGCGGAAGACGCTGGACACCGGCTGGCGGGGCCTGTGGCCCGCGCTGACCC
>NZ_WWKH01000060.1:0-16185 GCF_009865595.1 Streptomyces sp. SID1328
CGGAACTGGCCGTCGCCATGACGGTGCACTCCGACGACCCGGCCGGACAGCACCTCCCCGCCGTACGCGCGTACCTCCTCGCGCCCGGCCTCCGTGAGTGCACCGGGCGAGACACCTTCATGCCCCAGGTAGCCGTGCATGTGCGCGGCCGGGGCGTTGCGCGGGGTGCCGTCGTCGACCACGACGACGCCGCGACGCTGGCGGGAGAGTTGCAGCGCGGCGGCGAGACCGGCGGCCGAACCACCGATCACGGCGACGTCGCAGTGCCGTTGCATGGTGGGGTGTTGGGAGTGACTCGCGTGCTCGGAATGGGCCGACGGCCGGCTCTGCGCGGGATGGGTGCTCATGGACCCGACCGTACGGCGTCCGGCGTTTTACGCAAAGGTTCTTGCAGAATCAGCAAGGAATGGAAAGATGGGAGTGTGAACGGAGCAGCCGACATCGAAGCCCTGGCGCGGTCCCGCCTGCGCAGCCTGCGCACCACCCTGGGGTACTCCCTCGACGAGCTGGCCCAGCGGACCAACCTCAGCCCGTCGACCATCAGCCGGGTCGAGACGGGCAGGCGCACGCTGAGCCTCGATGTGCTCGTACCGTTGGCCAACGCTCTCCAGGTCAGCCTCGACGTGCTCTTCGAGGTGCCCACCGACGACGATGTCGTCATCCGCCCGGTCGCACACAGCAGCGGCACCCGGACGACGTGGCCGCTGAGCCGTCCGGACGGCCGCATGGTCGCGGTGAAGATGCGCGTCGAGCCGTCCGAGGGACGGCCCGGCCAGCGGGTGCATCCGGGCCACGACTGGTTTCTCGTGCTCGAGGGACGCGTGCGGCTGTGGCTGGGCGAGCGGCAGATCGACGTCGACGCCGGAGAGGCGGCGGAGTTCGCGACGATGATCCCGCACGCGATCACGGCGCTGGACGCTCCAGCCGAGCTGATCATGGTGTTCGATCGTGACGGGCAGCGGGCGCATGTGCACCAGTGAACGAGGCGTGCGCCGCTTCGGGGGAGCACCGGTCGGGCGGTGGCTAAGGGACCTCTGGAGAGTCCGCGTCAGTCCGTGGCGATTCCTCCTCGGCTGGTGCGCCCCGGCCTACCGGTTCCGTGAACATTCGGAGCAGGGGGGTGTCGCCGTCGAGACGGGCGAGTGCGCCCGCCTCGACGGCGGCCAGCAGGGCCGTGACGAAGGAAAGGGTCGCGAAGTCAGTGGCCGCCGAGGTCAGTCGTTCAGCCGCACGAACCCGACGGTGTTCCGTCGTAGAGCCCGGAATCGGGCCGGCCGTTGGTGACGCTGCGCAGGTAATAGCCGCAGGTGGGGCGCTGGGCGAAGTCGAACGTGGCGCCCGGCTTCAGGTGCCAGATCTTGAAGTTCCTGTACGTCAGCGACTGGCCTGAGACCGCCCGCTCGGGCTGGTGGTCGGCGAGGACGACGTAGGCGTCGGCGCCGTAGAGCGTCGCCTTGCCCTGCGCGTCGAGGTAGAGCGAGCCCCCGCCTTCGTTGACGCCGACGCCCCACGCCTTGCCCCCGGCCGTCAGGCCGTCCTTGACCGCTCTCGCGGTGAAGGACATCAGGCGGCCCATCCGGTCGCGGGCGACGAAGTGGGAGTCGTTGATCGTGTCCGCGTAATGGGGCCAGGAGAACATGCCGGTGGTGAAGGTGGCGTACGAGTCGTAGGGATTGGCGAGCGCCTCACTGCTGGTGATGCTTCCCCTGCATGCGTCGTACACGACGGAGCTGTTGATGTGGGTGCCGGCGCTGCCGCCCCCGGCTCCGCCGCCCTTGGCGACGACTGACTTGACCGACGCCTGGAGGTCGGTGCCCTTCCACGCCGCGTAACGGCACTGGTCGCCGCCGGCGAAGTAGACGAACTCGGCGTTGCGGATGTCCTGGTTCACCTGTGCGTTGTTGCCGTCCGAAGCGGCGGTGAGGGTCCAGGTCGTGCAGGAGTTGACGCCCGCGAGACCCATCACCGTGTCGCATTCGGGGGTGGCGCTGCCGGACGAGGGGGCCGAACCCGCCAGGACCACGACGTCGAGGCTGCCGCTCCCGCCGCGGACCGCGTCGATCGCGCGGCCCATCGACGCGGCGACGACACCACCGTCGCCGTTCATCGTGAAGGCGGGGCCGGACCAGGACGCGCGGCTCGCATCGCTCGCGCTGCCCAGACGGACCCGATCGGCCCGCGCCTCGGCGGGCGGTGCCGCAAGTCCCGCGCAGGTCACGGCGAGCATCGAGGCCAGCAGCGTCGTGCGCAGGGCACCACGGCCGACGAAGAAAGATTTCACGGAGTCTCCTTCCGCTCACGCCTCTTGGCGCGGCGTGAGTACGCCGCCCACACCCGGAGGCGGACTCGGAACATACAACTCTGGCTATGCGGGCGCCATATGTAATCGCGATAATCTCCCGCCGCCACCCAACGATGCAGCCTAGTGCCCCGACTTGGGCCGCCAGGTGGCGCTTCAAGTAGGTCGCCGTATCGCGTTACCCGAACGTAACGACCGTTACATCTATGCAGATCTTCGTGCGCGATGTAATTTCCGTGCTCGTACCGCCCGCCGGCTCCGCCGCTAGCGAAGAGAGACCTCCGTGACTTTCAGATCCGCATCGCGCCACCTCGTTCCGGCCGCTGCCACCACAGCGCTCGCCTGCCTCCTCGGAGCGTGCGGCACCGACTCCGACGGCACCGCCGCCAAAGCACCCGCCTCGCTGAAGATCGCCGGGGTCACGGTCAAGAAGGACGCTCAGCTGCACGCCTCGCTGCCGGACGCCGTCAAGAAGGCGGGTACCGTGCGCGTCGCCTCCGACGTGCCCTACGCACCCTTCGAGATGTTCGTGAAGGAGGGCGGCAGCGAACTGACCGGCCTGGACTACGACTTGGGGCAGGCGCTGGGAGCGCGGCTCGGCGTGACCCTCAAGTTCACCCCGCAGAAGTTCGACGGCATCGTCCCGGCGATCCAGGCCGGCAAGTTCGACGCGGCGATGTCGGCGATCACCGACAACAAGGAACGTCAGCAGGTCGTCGACTTCGTCGACTACTCGCAGTCGGGCTCCGGGATACTCGTCGCCGAGGGCAACCCGAAGAAGATCGCGACGCTGCACGACCTGTGCGGCCGCAAGGTCGCCGTGCAGGCGGCGACGAACCAGCTGAAGCTGCTCAAGGCGCACCAGAAGGAGTGTGGGGGCAGGCAGCTGGAGATCCAGACGTACCCGAAGGACTCCGACGCCCAACTGGCCCTGCGCTCCGGCAGGGTGGACGCCGAGGTCCTGACGAAGCCCGCCGCCGGCTGGACCGCGAAGACCGCCGACGCGGGCAAGGCCTTCGACCTGGTCGAGGATCCCGAGGCGCCCGGCGGCTACAACGCCTCCCCCAACGGCATCGCGATATCCAAGAAGCTGCCCCAGCTGACCGACGCCGTACAGAAGGCGCTGCAGTCACTCATCGACGACGGCACCGTCAGGAAGATCTACGCCAAGTACGGCGTCGCGTCGATCGCCCTGAAGAGCGCCACGAAGAACGCGGCGGTGGACTGATCATGACCACCGCTTCCGTCACCGCGGGCACGTCCCGCACCGATGCCCCGCCTCCTGACGAGCCGCGGATCGTGCCGATCCGGCACTGGGGCCGCTGGATCGCGGCGCTCGCCGCCCTGTTGGCCGTCGGCGGCCTCTTCGGCTCGCTCGCGCGCAATGCCAACCTGCACTGGGACATCGTCGGGGATTACCTCTTCGAGGGGCTGATCTTCGACGGCCTGGCCACCACACTGTGGCTGACCGTGGCCGCGATGGCGCTCGGCCTGGTTCTCGGCACGCTGCTGGCCGTGCTCCGCCTGTCGCGGAATCCGGTGCTGTACGGCCTGTCGACGCTGTTCGTCTGGTTCTTCCGGGGCACGCCGCTGCTGGTCCAGATCATCTTCTGGGGGTACGCCGCCGCCCTCTACAAGAAGGTCTTGATCGGTGTCCCGTTCACCGACATCACCTTCTTCAGCGGGGACACCAACGCCCTTCTCACCCCCTCGGTCGCCGCGCTGCTGGCCCTGGGGCTCAACGAGGCCGCCTATGCGAGCGAGATCGTGCGCGCGGGTATCCAGTCCGTCGATCCGGGACAGACCGAGGCCGCCCACTCGCTCGGCATGCGGCCGGCCCTCACCATGCGCCGGATCGTGCTGCCGCAGGCGATGCGCGTGATCATCCCGCCGATGGGCAACGAGACCATCAACATGCTCAAGATGACCGCGCTGGTCTCGGTGATCGCCGCTCATGACCTGATGTCGAACATCCAGGACGTGTACGCGCAGAACTATCAGGTCATCCCGATGCTCACGGTCGCCAGCCTCTGGTACCTGGTCCTGGTCAGTCTGCTGAGCCTGCCGCAGGCCTGGCTGGAACGCCGTTACGGCCGCGGGCAGTCCGCCGGCCGGGTGTCGCCGCTGGTCCGCCTGGTCTCCGGCGGTGTCCTCGCCCGCAAGCCCGCGACCGCCCAGGCCGGCACGAACGAGACCACGAAGGATTCGGCATGACCACCGCCCCACCGACCGCGCAGGGCGCCACGCCGACCATGGCCGAGCCGATGGTGCGCGCCGAGGGTGTACGCAAGAGCTTCGGCCGCCTGGAGGTGCTCAAGGGCATCGACCTGACCGTGCAACCCGGTCAGGTGTGCTGCCTGCTGGGCCCCTCCGGATCGGGCAAGTCGACCTTCCTGCGCTGCATCAACCACCTCGAGAAGATCGACGGCGGCCGTCTCACCGTGTCCGGAGTGCCCGTCGGCTACCGCGAACGCGGCGGCAACCTGTACGAACTGCGCGAACGCGAGGTGGCCGAGCACCGGCGCTCCATCGGCATGGTGTTCCAGCGCTTCAACCTCTTCCCGCATCTGACCGCCCTGGAGAACGTGACCGAGGCGCCCGTACGGGTGGCACGTCGTCAGCGAGCACAGGTCCGCGAGGAGGCGATGGGGCTCCTGGACCGTGTCGGCCTCGCCGGCCGGGCGCAGCATCACCCCGCCCAGTTGTCCGGCGGCCAGCAACAGCGTGTCGCGATCGCCCGGGCACTGGCCATGAAGCCGCGGCTCATGCTGTTCGACGAGCCGACCTCCGCACTCGATCCGGAGCTGGTGGGTGACGTTCTGGACGTCATGCGGTCCCTCGCCGAGGACGGCATGACCATGGTGGTGGTCACCCATGAGATCGGCTTCGCCCGCGAGGTCGCCGACACCGCCGTCTTCATGGACGACGGAGTCGTGCTGGAAGCGGGCGATCCGCGGGACGTACTGACCCGGCCCCAGCAGGAGCGCACCCGTGCCTTCCTGTCGAAGGTCCTGTGAGCGCCCCGGTCGCCGGCCGTCCCACCACGGACAGCCTCCTGGCGCTCACCCGCACCTTCCTCCCCCGCTACCTCGACGAACTCGCACAGCTGGTCGCGGTGGACTCCGGCTCGTACAGCGCCGACGGCGTCAATCGCGTCGCCGATTGGGTCGAGGGCCGCATGTACGGGCTCGGTTTCACCGTGGAGCGGCTGTCCGGTGGCACGCTGCCCACGGGGCAGGCCGCCGGAGACGTTCTCGTGGCGCGCCGGGCGGGCGCGCTCGCGCACGTGGACGGCGCGCGCCGTATTCTCCTGGCCGGCCACATGGACACCGTGTTCGACGACGGCACCGCGGCGGCGCGTCCCTTCACCGTGGGGGGCGATCACGCGCACGGCCCCGGCGTCAGCGACGACAAGGGCGGGCTCCTCGCCGGGATCCATGCCATCGACGCGCTCGACGCGCTCGGCTGGGACCAGTACGCCGAACTCGTCCTGCTGGCGACGCCCGACGAGGAGATCGGGTCACCGGTGAGCCGCCCGGTGACCGAGGCCGCCGCGGCCGAGGCCGACTGCGCGCTCGCGCTGGAGTGCGCACGGGAGAACGGTGACCTGGTCATCGCACGCAAGGGCGTGGCCGATCTCCGCGTCACGGTCACCGGCCGCGCCGCGCACGCCGGGATCGAACCGGAGCGGGGCGCCCACGCCGCCCTGGCCGCGGCCCACCTTGTGGTCGCTCTCCAGGCCCTGAACGGCCGGTTCCCGGACGTGAGCGTCAACGTCGGCGTGCTGCGGTCCGGTTCACGGCCCAACATCGTGCCCGCCGAGGCGGAGCTGCACGTCGAGATCCGGTCGTCGAGCGCACAGGGCCTCGACGAGTGCCGCAGGGCGGTCGAGGACCTGGCCCGTACCCCGTCGGTTCCCGGCACCCGCGCGGTGGTGGAGGTCACGGACGTGTGCCCGCCGATGGAGGACACGGCACCGGTCCGCCGCCTCGCCGAGACGGCCCTCCGGGTCGGAGCAGCGCTCGGGCTGCGGGTCGGTGTGGCCGCGACCGGCGGCGTCGGGGACGCGAACATCATCGCCGGGACCGGTACCCCGGTCCTGGACGGACTCGGGCCCGTGGGCGGCGGGGACCACGGCCCCGACGAGTGGTTGGACGTGTCTTCGGTCCCCGGGCGCGTCGCTCTCCTGGCGGCCCTGATCACCGAGGTCGGCGACACCCACGGCAGCCCGTGCCTGTGACCTGCCCGCACGCCGACCCGTGTCCGTGACCCTCCCGCGTCCCGGCCGACGCGCGCAGCCCACCCCTCTATCAAGGAGCACACCGCGATGAGCACACCTTTGAAGCACCGTCCGCCGCGTGGCATCCGCCGCACCGTCGGCGCGGCCGGTATCGCCCTCTGCCTCGGCGTGATCGGCGCGAACCCGGCCCCCGCCGTCCCGTCCGGTGCGGCGCCATCGCACCACGGTCCCGGCTCGCTCGTGCTGGTCGGCGGGGGCCTCAAGGACGACAACACGCGGGTGTACGGGGAGATCGTCCGCCGCGCGGGCGGCCCCGGACGAGCTCGCATCGGCATTCTGACCGCCGCGTCCGTGCCCGCCAGCCGGGACCCGGACGCGGGCGATCCCGAGAAGTGCAGCAACTCCGAGTGCAACGGCGCCTATTACGCCGATCTCTTCCGGCGCCACGGGGCCGGGGACGCCCAGTGGATCCCGGTGGACCTGGACCACGTCGCCAACGCCGACTCCGACACGGTGGTCAGGCAGATCAACTCGATGACCGGGTTCTTCTTCGGCGGCGGCGATCAGTACCGGTACGTCACCACTCTGCTGCACGGCGCACGGCACACCGACTCCAAGGTGCTCGCCGCGATCCGCGCCAAGCTGACCGACGGCGCCGTGGTCTCCGGCTCCAGCGCCGGCGCCCAGATCGCGTCCGGCCCCGACATGGTCACCGGAGGCGATTCCTATCCGGCGCTGCGGGACGGCAGCAGACCCGGGTACTTCGACGACCCGACCGTCCTCGGCTATCTGCCCCGGGGTGGTTTCGGCTTCCTGCGCTCGGGGCTGCTCGACACCCACACCGGGACCACGGGACGCGAGGGACGTGCGCTGCGCCTGGCCGCCGACACCGGCCACGACATCGTCTACGCCCTGGACGAGGACACGGCTCTCGTCGTCGACCGTCCGGGGACCGGGCACGAGCGGACGGGTGTCATCGGCAGCCAGGGCGTCAGCGTCCTGAACCTGTCCGCCGCCCGCACGGGAGAAGGGCCCGCGGGCTGGCACCTGCACAACGCCCGCTACAGCTATCTGACATCGGGCGACAGCTACGACCCCCGTACGGGAACGGTGGCCAGCCCCGGCAAGGACCGGCTGGCCCCGGCCTCGCACGGACCGGTGCCGCCCAACACGGACGTCTTCTACTCCCCCGACAACGCCGCTGGCACGCCGTACAGCCTGCGCACCACGGCCCGCGCACTGGCTGCTTCCACGCGTCGCACCGCCACCGCGACCACGTACGAGAGCGGCCCCCGGTTCACCGTCACCCTGACCGAACCCCGTGGCTTCCGACCGCTCAGCGCGGACGGCACCACGCCGCAGACGCTGCTGGACCTGCGCCTGGACATCGGCTCCGACGCCGGCACCGACTGACCTGGCGACGCACGCGACGCTAGTCTCGACGCACCGCTCACCCCGCAAAGGAACGTTTCATGGCCAAGGGCACCCTCGCCGACCAGATCCGCCAGCAGCTGGGGGAACTCAGCCCCGCGGAGCGCCGGGTCGGCAGGGTGCTCCTCGCCGACTACCCCGCCGCCGGATTCGAGACGGTGGCCGTCGTGGCCGAACGGGCCCGCGTCAGTGCCCCGACCGTGCTGCGGTTCGTGGGCCGCTTCGGATTCCGGGGCTTTCCCGACTTCCAGTCCGGCCTGCGCGCGGAGCTCGAGGAGCGCAGCGCCTCTCCGCTGTCCCTGTACGAGTCGTCGGGCCGGGGCGCGAGCGAGCAGGAAGGCGACGAGAGCCTGCTGGACCAGGGCCGTCGGGTCTTCACGGCGGCGCTCGCGCAGACCTACGACGAACTGCCGCCGCACGACCTGGAGCGCGCCGTCGAGCTGCTCAGCGACCCGAAACGACGGATCACGCTCACCGGCGGCCGCTTCACCGCCCACCTGGCCCAGTATCTGGCGCTTCATCTCATGCAGTTGCGCGATGGTGTCTCGGTGCTGTCCGAGCGCACCGTCGAGCGGACCGCGGCCATGACGAGCTGGGGACGCCGTGATGTCCTCGTCGTCTTCGATTACCGGCGCTACGAGCCGGACAAGGCGGCGCTCGTCGAGCTGCTCCACGACCGGGGCGGCCGGGTCGTCCTCTTCACCGACCCCTGGCTGTCGCCCGCCGCCGCCCATTCCGAGGTGGTGCTGGCCGCCCAGGTGTCCACCCCCTCCCCGTACGACAGCCTGGTGCCGACCATGGCTGTGATCGAGACGGTCGTGGCCGGCCTGGTGCACACTCTCGGCGAGGAGGCTCACGCGCGCCTCAAGGAAGGCGAACGGCTGGCCCGGGCCACGGGGCTGCTCTCCTAGAGCGAGGGAGTCGCCGACAGTTCGGCAGGCTCGCATGGGCACCGGTGCGGGCGCAGGAGTACGCCGACCCCTGTCCACTCCTCGACCCACCCGTGACCGCCGTCCGATTCACCCGGACGGCAGTGCGTACATGCACAGGCGGAGGGGCTGCACCAGTCTGAAGCCCCCAGGCTGCCACGAGGCGGCCTGCCGTCGAAGGAGCGTCATGCGAATATCTGGCAAGTCACGGCACCGCGCCCCTGCGGTCCGCTGGGGTGCGGGCGCACTCGTCCTGGCGGGGACCGCCTCCGCCGTTGCGGCGATGGGTGCGTACGCGGGCGGACCGTCCGGCGGGGCCGGCGAAGAGAAGCCGACGATCGTGCTCGTGCACGGCGCCTTCGCCGACGCCTCGAGCTGGAACGGGGTGGTGGGTCCGCTCCAGAGAAACGGCTACAAGGTGATCGCCGCGGCCAATCCGCTCCGCGGCATACTTCAGGAGGCTTGCGACGTACGTCGCAAGCCTCCTGAAGAGCATCAGGGGCCCCATCGTCCTGGCCGGCCACTCCTACGGTGGCGAGGTCATCTCCCAGGCCGCCGCGGGGAACAGCAACGTTAAGGCGCTGGTGTACATCAACGCGCTCATGCCTGACGTCGGCGAGTCCTCCAACAGTCTTTCGGCGAAGTTCCCGGCTCCGCCACTCACGAAGGCTTTCAACCAGGTGCCCTTCCGCAACGGCGACGGGACCAGTGGCACGGACCTTTACGTGCAGACCGACAAACTCCGCCAGGTCTTCGCCCAGGACCTGCCCGTCGCACAGACGGATCTGCTGGGCGCCACCCAACGGCCGATCGCGCTCTCCGCCTTCGCGGACAAGCTCACGGCCGCCGCCTGGCACGACAAGCCCGTCTACGTGCTGGTGGGCAAGCAGGACAGGTCCATCGACCCCGACCTGGAGCGGTACGAGGCGAAGCGGGCGAAGGCCCGCAAGACGGTCGAGATCAACTCCTCACACGTCTCTCTGATTTCGCATCCGCAGGCGGTGAAGGACCTCATCCTCAACGCTGCCGAGGACTACGTCTGGAAGCGGTAGAGAGCCGCCCCGCCTCGCCTTCGCGCATCCGGGCGTGATCCCCGCGACGAGCCCGAAGAGTTGCCCGAGGCAGCGGCGCGTTCCGGGCCGCCGTCGAAGACCGGCGGCCCGGAACATCTCGGTCTCCTCCGTCCCGTCCTCGACCGGCCTCACTGGCGAACGCCCGCAGCGAGGCTGCCGTTCGCGCCGGCCAGGTCGCGCACCCAGGTGATCGGGTGGGTCAGCGTCTCCCCCTTCACGAACTTGTCCACGCCATGCGCCTGCGGCCCTTTTCGGCGTCAACTCTTGACGGCCCAGGTCTGGACCTTTAGGTTCCCGTTCGCCACACCTTCATGAATGCACACGCAGTTCAGGTACTTGAACAGCACTCCCCCCACCGACGGCCTCTCCTGAAAGGCTGTGAACCCCCATGTCCCCCATGCCCAGATCCGCCCTGCGCGGTGTGCTCGCCGCCGCGCTGCTCACCGCGTCGGCAGGCGCGCTCACCGTGACTCCGGCCGCCGCGGCCACCGGCACCATCACCGGGCTCGGCGGCAAGTGCCTCGACGTGGCGGGAGCCAACTCCGCCAACGGCACGGCCGTCCAGCTCTACGACTGCAACGGCACCGCCGCCCAGCAGTGGACGGTCGAAACCGACGGCACGGTGCGCGCGCTCGGCAAGTGCCTGGACGTGACCGGCAGTTCGACCGCCAACGGCGCCAGGCTCCAGCTGTGGGACTGCACCGGCGCCGCCAACCAGAAATGGACCGTCTCCGCCGCCCACGACCTCGTCGGCCAGCAGTCCGGCAAGTGCGCCGACGTCACCGGCAACACCTCGGCGAACGGCACGCCCGTCCAGATCTGGAGCTGCACCGGCGCCGCCAACCAGAAGTGGACCGCGCCCACCGGCGGCGGGACGCCGCCCGCCGCGGCGCCGATGGCCGTCGCCCCGTACCTCTACAACGGCTGGGGCAGCCCGCCCAATCCGACCACCGTCATGAACGCCACCGGCGTCAAGTGGTTCACCCTCGCCTTCGTCCTCAGCAACGGCACCTGCAACCCGCAGTGGGACGGCGGCCGTCCGCTGACCGGTGGCGTCGACCAGCAGACGATCAACACCGTGCGGGGCGCGGGCGGCGACGTCATCCCCTCGTTCGGCGGCTACAGCGGCAACAAGCTGGAAAGCTCCTGCACCAGCGCCTCGGCGCTGGCCGGCGCGTACCAGAAGGTCATCGACGCCTACCGGCTCAAGGCCATCGACATCGACATCGAGGCCGAGGCGTACAGCAACGCCACCGTGCAGCAGCGCACCGTGGACGCGCTCAAGACGGTCAAGGCCAACAACCCGGGCATCAAGGTGTACGTCACCATCGGCACGGGGCAGTCCGGGCCGGACACCAGCCTGATCAACCGAGCCGCCAACTCCGGGCTCCAGGTCGACAGCTGGACCATCATGCCGTTCGACTTCGGCGGCGCGGGACAGAATATGGGGACGCTGACCACCAGGGCGGCCGAGGGGCTGAAGAACGCCCTCAAGAGCGCCTACGGCTACAGCGACGACCAGGCCTACCGGGGCATGGGCATCTCGTCCATGAACGGGATCACCGACGACAACGAGACCGTCACCCCCGCCGACTTCCAGACCATCCTCGGCTACGCGCAACAGCACCACCTCGCGCGCCTCACCTTCTGGTCGGCCAACCGCGACCGGCCCTGCTCCGGCGGTTACCCGAACGACGACACGTGCTCGGGCGTGGCCCAGAGCGCCTGGCAGTTCACCGGCATCTTCGCCAAGTACACCGGCTGACGACCCGCCCCAGGAGACTTCCGTGTTAAGAACTCTCACCGTGGCCGTGCTCGTGGCCACGACCGCTGCCGGACTCCAGTCCGCCGCGCCGGCATCGGCGAGCGCGCGGCCCGCGGCGGCCGCGGCGATCCCGACCGGTCCCACCACCGTGATCAACAAGGGCAGCGGCAAGTGCGTCGACGCCCGTGCGGCCGCGAGCGGCGACGGCACCGCCGTCCAGCAGTACGGCTGCAACGCCAGCGCCGCCCAGACCTGGCAGCTGGTCCCCACCAGCGGCGGCTACTACCGCGTCGACAGCGGCCTCGACGCCACCAAGGTCTGGGACGTCACCGACGTGTCCACCGCCGACTCGGCCGCGGTCCAGCTGTGGACGTACTCCAGCGGCGCCAACCAGCAGTGGCTGCCCGTCGCCGAGGCCGACGGCTCGTACCACTTCGTCAACCGCAACAGCAGCAAGTGCCTGGACGTGCCCGGTGCCTCCACTGCCGACAGCGTGCAGCTCGCCCAGTACACCTGCAACGGCACGGCCGCGCAGTCCTTCACACTGAGCGGTGGCACGACGAACCCGCCCGGCACCCCGGACTTCGGCCCGAACGTGACGGTGTTCGACCCGTCTATGCCGGCCGCCGCCATCCAGGCCAAGCTGAACTCGGTCTTCGCCCAGCAGCAGACCAACCAGTTCGGCTCGGCCCGTCAGGCCCTGCTGTTCAAGCCGGGCACCTACAGCGCCGACGCCAACGTCGGCTTCTACACCCAGGTCGCCGGCCTCGGCCTCTCCCCGGACGACGTGACCATCAACGGCGCCGTGCACGCGGAGGCCGACTGGTTCCAGGGCAACGCCACGCAGAACTTCTGGCGCGCCGCCGAGAACCTGTCGGTCAACCCGACCGGCGGCACCGACCGCTGGGCCGTCTCGCAGGCCGCCCCGTACCGGCGCATGCACGTACGCGGCAACCTCGCGCTCGACGACGGCGGCTGGTCCAGCGGCGGCTTCATCTCCGACACCAAGGTCGACGGACAGATCCGCTCCGGCTCCCAGCAGCAGTTCCTCACCCGCAACTCCCAGATGGGCAGCTGGGCGGGGTCCAACTGGAACATGGTCTTCGTCGGCGACCAGGGCGCGCCCGCCCAGTCCTTCCCGACGTACACCAATGTCGCGAGCAGCCCCACGATCCGCGAGAAGCCCTTCCTGTACGTGGACGCGGCCGGCGCCTACAAGGTGTTCGTGCCCGCGCTGCGCGCGAACGCGGTCGGCACGACCTGGAGCGGCAGGACGCCCGCGGGCACGTCGCTGCCGCTCGAACAGTTCTTCATCGTCAAGCCCGGCGCCACCGCGGCCGACCTGAACGCGGCCCTCGCGGCCGGCAAGAACCTGCTGGTCACCCCCGGCGTCTACCACCTCGACCAGACGCTGAACATCACACGCCCCGACACGGTCGTCCTCGGCATGGGTCTGGCCACCTTCGTCCCGGACGGCGGGATCACCGCGATCAGCACCGCCGACGTGGACGGCATACAGCTGGCCGGCCTGCTGATCGACGCGGGCACCACCACCTCCCGCACGCTCGTGCGGATCGGCCCGGACGGCTCGGCCGCCGGCCACGCCGCCGACCCCGTCCAGCTGTCCGACTTCTTCGTCCGGATCGGCGGCGCCACTGTCGGGAAGGCGACCGACTCCCTCGTCGTCAACAGCGCGAACACGATCATCGACCACACCTGGATCTGGCGTGCCGACCACGGCAACAGCGGCACGGTCGGCTGGACCACCAACACCGCCGACACCGGGCTCGTCGTCAACGGCGCCGACGTCACCGCGTACGGCCTGTTCGTCGAGCACTTCCAGAAGACCCAGGTCCTCTGGAACGGCAACGGCGGCAGAACGTACTTCTTCCAGAACGAGATGCCCTACGACCCGCCGAACCAGGCCGCCTGGATGAACGGCGGAGGCAAGGGCTACCCCGCGTACAAGGTCGCCGGCTCCGTCACCGCCCATGAGGCGTGGGGGCTGGGCAGCTACTGCTACTTCAGTACCAACCCCGGCGTCGTCGCGGACCGGGCCTTCGAGGTGCCGAACACCTCCGGCGTCAGGTTCCACGACATGGTGACCGTCTCGCTGGGCGGCACCGGGACCATCAGCCACGTCATCAACAACACCGGAGGGCCGTCCAACTCCGCCACCAATGTCGCCTACTTGACCAACTACCCGTAGACCGCAGGGAAGGACCGATCAGCGGATGCACACCATCAGCTCCCGATCCGGCAGCACCGGCCTGCGGGTTCTCCTCCTGCTCGTGGCCCTGCTCGGACTCGCCGCGCCACCTGCCGCGCACGCGCACACCGCGGCGGCGCCCTTCAAGGTGCTCGGTCTCTACAGCGGCACCTGGGACGCGGCACACATCGACTTCGAGAAGGAGGCGAACGACTGGCTGCCCAAGCAGGCCGCCGCGAACGGCTTCACCTACACCGCCAGCAACGACTGGAACCTGCTCGCCAACGGCGGCGTGCGCGCCTATCAGGTCGTCCTCTTCCTCGACGACCTGCCGCAGACCGCCGCTCAGCGCACCGGGTTCGAGCAGTACATGCGCGACGGCGGGGCGTGGATGGGCTTTCACGTCTCCGCCTTCACCACGGACGCGGCCGGCTGGTCCTGGTACCACAACACCTTCCTGGGCAGCGGTGACTTCAAGTCCAACACCTGGGGTCCGACCTCCGCCGTCCTCAAGGTCGAAGACCGCTCGCACCCCTCCACCGTGAACCTGCCCGCCACCTTCACCTCGTCGGTCAGCGAGTGGTACAGCTGGTCCAACGATCTGCGGCAGAACCCGGACATCAAGGTCCTCGCCTCGGTCGACCCCAGCAGCTTCCCCCTGGGCACCGACCCCGACCAGTCCTGGTACAGCGGCTATTACCCGATCCTGTGGACCAACACGAAGTACAGGATGCTCTACGCGAACTTCGGCCACAATGCGATGAACTACGACACGAACACCCGTCTGTCGTCGACATTCGCCAGCGCGACGCAGAACCGGTTCCTGCTGGACGGGCTGAAGTGGCTCGGCGGGGCGGGCGGTACCACTCCGCCGGACGACAGTCTCTCCGAGACATCCTGGTACTCGCTGCGCAACGTCGGCAACGGCACCTGCGTCGACGCCCGCGCGGCCGCCACGGCCAACGGGACCGCGATCCAGCAGTACGCCTGCAACGGCACCCAGGCGCAGCAGTTCCGGCTCGCCGGGACCGGGGACGGATACCGGCGCATCGGGGTGCGCCCCGCTCCGGACCAGGTCATCGACGTGACCGGCGTCTCCACCGCCGACAACGCGCCGCTCCAGCTGTGGGCGTACGGGGGCGGACCGAACCAGCAGTGGCTCCCGGTGCGGGAGAGCGCCGGGCGGTACCACTTCACCGCCCGGCACAGCGGCAAGTGCCTCACGGCGGCGTCCGCCGCCACCAACAGCGCGCAGCTCACCCAGCGCGCCTGCGACGGCTCTCCGGCCCAGAGCTTCGCGGCAGTCGCCGGCTGACCACACCGCATGCGGGACGTCCGGCATCGGCGTCCCGCATGCAGTGCGACGCACCGGAATGCGACCGCTCTCGGAGGCCATGTACCCAACGATTACTGGGCAGTTGACCTCGGGTTTTCGTGGTAGCGTCCTTGCTCGAAGGGATAGAGCAATCTGAAAGGGAAATCGTGAACACGGAGAAGATCGCCGCTCGCCGCCTCTCACTGGAAGAGGTGACGAAGCTCGGCGTGAAGGACAGGCTCTTCGTTTCTGCCGACACGGCAGAGCTCAAGCTTCCCGGCTGCTATGTCCCTGCTTTTCTGACCAAGTCCGGTGAGGATTTCGAGGGTGGCTCCATAACGGCGAGGACCGTATTCCAGGAAGAGGTCTCCTGCCTTCCCGACGACGAGAACGAAGCCGGAATCTATTCGGCCGACGAGAACGGCTCGGAGACCATCGAGGTCCTCCAGTCCGCCGGCGTCGTCCTGGACCTGGCACTTTTCGTCCCCAGCGGGGACAAGGGGGCCCTCTCGGCCCTCTACGCCGCTGCCCGGCAGGCGTTCGGCGCCGACGTCGTGCAGATCTGGCGCCAGGGCCTCAAGGAGGTTCCCGACGTCAAGGTCGACATCTTCGAGGAGCAGATCCCGCGGGGGCGCAAGGGGAGCGACAGCCCCAAGCGTGACCGTCGAGCGATCGACACCTACCCGACCCGTGCGGACTTCATCGAGTTCACGCCGGGGTGGAAGCCGGTCGTCGAGATTCACAAGCCGGTCGTCGACGACACCCCGACCATCTGAGGCGACGTCACCTCTCGTACGCGGCCTGAGAGAAGGCCGTAACGCATGCACCGAAAGTCCTCGGGGCGAGCGGGCCCCGGAGCATGTTCCGGGACCCGCGGGCCGCAGACGGTCAGACGACGGTGATGTTCTCCGCCTGGGGGCCCTT
>NZ_WWKH01000592.1:0-8362 GCF_009865595.1 Streptomyces sp. SID1328
CCGACGGACAGCAGCGCGGCCACCGCGAGCACGGCCGCGCAGCGCACGGCGTCGCTGCCGACGACCACCCGGCGCGGCCCGAACCGGTCCGCGATCACCCCGCCGCCCAGCAGCAGCAAGGTCCTGGGCACCGCGCTGGCCGCCATCACGAGCCCGGCCTGCGAGGGGCTCCCGGCCCGTACGGCGGCCCAGGACACGGCGATGTAGTAGACGTTGTCCCCCAGCATGGACGCGGTGTACGCGCCCAGCCAGCGCAGGACGTTGGGGTCACGATGAGCCGCCCGGTCGCCTGTCGGGGCGGCCGGGCGTGTCTCGGTGTCGGTGCGGGGGCCCGGTTCAGACACGGACCGGGTGGCCCGCTTCTCGCAGGGTGTGCTTGACCTGGCCGATGCGGAGGTCGCCGAAGTGGAAGACGGAGGCGGCCAGCACCGCGTCCGCGCCCGCCTCGACGGCCGGCGGGAAGTGCGAGAGGGCGCCCGCGCCGCCGGAGGCGATGACCGGGACGGAGACATGCTTGCGGACGGCCGCCAGCATGTCGAGGTCGTAGCCGTCCTTGGTGCCGTCGGCGTCCATCGAGTTGAGCAGGATCTCGCCCGCGCCCAGCTCGGCGGCCCGGTGCGCCCACTCGACCGCGTCGATGCCGGTGCCCGTGCGACCGCCGTGGGTGGTGACCTCGAAGGAGCCGGACGGGGTGCGGCGGGCGTCCACCGAGAGGACCAGCACCTGGCGGCCGAACCGCTCGGCGATCTCGCGGATGAGGTCGGGCCGGGCGATGGCGGCCGTGTTGACGCCCACCTTGTCGGCGCCGGCCCGCAGCAGCTTGTCGACGTCCTCGGCGGTGCGGACGCCGCCGCCGACGGTGAGCGGGATGAAGACCTGCTCGGCGGTGCGGCGCACCACGTCGTAGGTGGTCTCCCGGTCGCCGGAGGAGGCGGTGATGTCCAGGAAGGTCAGCTCGTCGGCGCCCTCGGCGTCGTAGACCTTGGCCATCTCCACCGGGTCGCCCGCGTCGCGGAGGTTCTGGAAGTTGACGCCCTTGACGACCCGGCCGTTGTCCACGTCCAGGCAGGGGATCACGCGTACGGCCAGGGTCATGCGGACACTCCTCGGAACGCCTCCACCTCGATCTCGACGACCAGGCTGGGGTCCACGAAACCGGAGACGATGATCATGGATGCGGCGGGCCGGACGGTGTCGAACAGCTCCTTGTGTGCGCGTCCGACCTCCTCCACGTCGCGGGCATGGGTGATGTACATACGGGTGCGCACCACATCGTCACGGCCGAGGCCCACCTGCGCCAGCGCGTCGAGCGCGACACCGAAGGCGTTGACGGCCTGCTCGTACGGGCCGCCCCCGGCGATCTGCCCGTCCACGATGGAGGTGCAGCCGGAGACCAGCACCAGACCATTGGGCAGCTCCACGGCGCGGGAGTAGCCGAACTGGTCCTCCCAGGGCGCGCCGGTGCTGATCCGGCGTACGTCGCTCACCGGGACACCGCCGCGAGAGCCTCTTCCAGGGTGAACGCCTTGGCGTACAGCGCCTTGCCGACGATGGAGCCCTCGACGCCGAGCGGCACGAGGCCGGCGATGGCGCGCAGGTCGTCCAGCGAGGAGACGCCGCCGGAGGCGACGACCGGGCGGTCGGTGGCCGCGCAGACGTTCTTCAGCAGCTCCAGGTTGGGGCCCTGGAGGGTGCCGTCCTTGGCGATGTCGGTGACCACGTAGCGGGCACAGCCCTCGCGGTCCAGGCGGGCCAGCGTCTCGTAGAGGTCGCCGCCGTCGCGGGTCCAGCCGCGGCCGCGCAGGGTGGTGCCGCGTACGTCGAGGCCGACGGCGATCTTGTCGCCGTACTCGGCGATGACCTTGGCGACCCACTCGGGGGTCTCCAGGGCGGCGGTGCCGAGGTTGACGCGGGTGCAGCCGGTGGCGAGGGCGGCGGCGAGGGTGTCGTCGTCGCGGATGCCGCCGGACAGCTCAACCTTGATGTCCATGGCCCCCGCGACCTCGGCGATCAGGGCCCGGTTGTCGCCGGTGCCGAACGCGGCGTCCAGGTCGACCAGATGCAGCCACTCGGCGCCCGCGCGCTGCCAGGCGAGGGCCGCCTCCAGCGGGGAGCCGTAGGAGGTCTCGGAGCCGGACTCGCCGTGCACGAGGCGTACGGCCTGGCCGTCGCGGACATCGACGGCGGGGAGCAGTTCGAGCTTGGCCATGGTCTCAGAGGGTTCCGATCCAGTTGGTGAGGAGCTGGGCGCCGGCGTCGCCGGACTTCTCGGGGTGGAACTGGGTGGCGGACAGCACGCCGTTCTCCACGGCGGCCACGAACGGCCCGCCGTGGGTCGACCAGGTCACCGCGGGCGGGGTCATGGCCGCGTTGAGCTGCTCGAAGTCCCAGTCCTGCACGGCGTAGGAGTGCACGAAGTAGAAGCGGCTCTCCGGGTCCAGCCCCGCGAAGAGGCGGGAGTCGGCCGGGGCGTCGACGGTGTTCCAGCCCATGTGGGGCACCACGTCGGCCTTGAGCGGGCCGACCGTGCCGGGCCACTCGTCCAGGCCGTCGGTCTCCACACCGTGCTCGACACCGCGCGCGAACAGGATCTGCATGCCGACGCAGATGCCGAGCACCGGGCGGCCGCCGGCCAGGCGCCGGTCGACGACCCAGTCGCCACGGGCCGCGCGCAGACCGGTCATGCAGGCGGCGAACGCGCCGACGCCGGGCACCAGCAGGCCGTCGGCGTTCATCGCCTTGTCGAAGTCGCGGGTGATCTCCACCTCGGCGCCCACGCGGGCCAGCGCCCGCTCGGCGGAACGGACGTTGCCGAAGCCGTAGTCGAAGACCACGACCTTCTTTGCGTCGCTCAACTCCACACCCCCAGCCGCATGACGCCCGCGACCAGGCACATGGCCGCGCCGATGGAGACCAGCACGATCAGGCTGGTGGGCATCTTCTGCTTGACGAAGGAGATGATGCCGCCGACCAGGAAGAGGCCGACGACGATCAGGATGGTGGACAGTCCGGTCATGGGGTTACAGCGCGCCCTTCGTGGAGGGGAGGATGCCGGCCGCGCGCGGGTCGCGCTCACTGGCGTAGCGCAGCGCGCGGGCGAGGGCCTTGAACTGGCACTCCACGATGTGGTGCGCGTTGCGCCCGTAGGGCACGTGCACGTGCAGCGCGATCTGGGCCTGGGCGACGAAGGACTCCAGGATGTGCCGGGTCATCGTGGTGTCGTACTCGCCGATCATCGGCGCCATCTTCTCGGGCTCGGTGTGCACGAGATAGGGGCGGCCGGAGAGGTCGACGGTGACCTGGGCGAGGGACTCGTCCAGCGGGACCGTGCAGTTGCCGAAGCGGTAGATGCCCACCTTGTCGCCGAGCGCCTGCTTGAAGGCGGCGCCGAGCGCGAGGGCGGTGTCCTCGATGGTGTGGTGGGTGTCGATGTGCAGGTCGCCGTCGGTCTTCACGGTGAGGTCGAACAGGCCGTGCCGGCCGAGCTGGTCGAGCATGTGGTCGTAGAAGCCGACGCCGGTGGCGATGTCGGTCTTGCCGGTGCCGTCGAGGTCGATCTCGACGAGGACCGACGTCTCCTTGGTGGTGCGCTGCACGCGTCCTGTGCGGCTCATGCGTCAAGCTCCTTCTTCAAGTCCCGTACCGCGTCGAGGAACGCGTCGTTCTCTTCGGGGGTTCCGGCGGTCACCCGGAGCCATCCGGGCACGCCGTTGTCCCGGACCAGCACCCCCTTGTCGAGGATGCGCCGCCATGCGCCCTGGGTGTCCTCGAAGCGGCCGAACTGCACGAAGTTGGCGTCGGACTCGGTCACCTCGTAGCCGATGGCCCGCAGTTCGGCGACGAGCCGGTCCCGCTCGGCCTTGAGCTGCTCGACATAGCCGAGCAGCGTGTCGGTGTGCTCCAGCGCGGCCAGCGCGGTCGCCTGGGTGACGGCGCTCAGGTGGTAGGGCAGCCGGACCAGCTGGACGGCGTCCACCACGGCGGGGTCGGCGGCCAGGTAGCCGAGGCGCAGTCCGGCGGCGCCGAACGCCTTGGACATGGTCCGCGAGACCACCAGGTGCGGGCGGCCCTCGAGGAGCGGCAGCAGCGAGTCGCCGTGGCTGAACTCGATGTACGCCTCGTCCACCACCACCATGGACGGCTTCGCCGCCTGCGCGGCCTCGTACAGCGCGAGGACGGTCTCCGGCGGGACGGCGTTGCCGGTGGGGTTGTTGGGGGTGGTGATGAAGACGACGTCGGGCCTGTGCTCGGCGATGGCGCGCTCGGCGGCGGCCAGGTCGATGGTGAAGTCCGCGCCGCGCGGTCCGGAGATCCAGCCGGTGCCGGTGCCGCGGGCGATCAGCGCGTGCATCGAGTACGACGGCTCGAAGCCGAGCGCGGTGCGGCCGGGTCCGCCGAAGGTCTGCAGGAGCTGCTGGATGACCTCGTTGGAACCGTTGGCCGCCCAGACGTTCCGGGCGCCGAGGGGGTGGTGGCCGGTCGTGGTGAGGTACTTGGCGAGTTCGGTGCGGAGCTGGACCGCGTCCCGGTCGGGGTAGCGGTTCAGGTTCCGGGCGGCGTCGCGCACCCGCTCCGCGATCCGCTCGACCAGCGGCTCGGGCAGGGGGTAGGGGTTCTCGTTGGTGTTCAGCCGGACGGGGACGTCCAACTGGGGCGCGCCGTAGGGGGACTTGCCGCGCAGCTCGTCCCGTACGGGGAGTTCGTCGATGCCGGTCACTTGGTCCCCGGTACCTTCCAGCCGAAGCGTGCCTTGACCGCCGCGCCGTGCGCGGGCAGGTCCTCGGCCTCGGCGAGGGTCACCACGTGGTGGGCGACCTCGGCGAGGGCGTCCTCCGTGTAGTCGACGATGTGGATGCCGCGCAGGAAGGACTGCACGGACAGGCCCGAGGAGTGGCAGGCGCAGCCGCCGGTGGGCAGCACGTGGTTGGACCCGGCCGCGTAGTCCCCGAGGGAGACCGGCGCCCAGGGGCCGATGAAGACGGCGCCCGCGTTGCGCACCCGGTCGGCGACGGCGGCCGCGTCGCGGGTCTGGATCTCCAGGTGCTCGGCGCCGTACGCGTCGACCACCCGCAGGCCCTCCTCGACTCCGTCCACGAGGACGATCGCGGACTGCTGACCGTTCAGCGCGGGCACGATCCGGTCGTCGATGTGCTTGGTCGCGGCGACCTGCGTCTTCAGCTCGGCCTCGACGGCGTCGGCCAGGGCGGCCGAGTCGGTGACGAGGACGGCGGCGGCCAGCGGGTCGTGCTCGGCCTGGCTGATCAGATCGGAGGCGACGTGCACCGGGTCGGCGGTGTCGTCGGCGAGGACCGCGATCTCGGTCGGACCGGCCTCGGCGTCGATGCCGATCCTGCCGGTGAAGAAGCGCTTGGCGGCGGCGACCCAGATGTTGCCGGGGCCGGTGACCATGTTGGCGGGCGGGCAGGACTCGGTGCCGTAGGCGAACATCGCCACGGCGGTGGCGCCGCCGGCCGCATACACCTCGTCCACCCCGAGCAGGGCGCAGGCGGCGAGGATGGTCGGGTGCGGCAGGCCACCGAACTCGGCCTGCGGCGGGGAGGCGAGCGCGACGGAGCCGACGCCTGCCTCCTGCGCGGGCACCACGTTCATGATCACGGAGGAGGGGTAGACCGAGCGGCCGCCGGGCGCGTACAGCCCGACCCGGTCGACGGGGACCCACTTCTCGGTGACGGTGCCGCCGGGGACGACCTGGGTGGTGTGGGTGGTGCGGCGCTGGGCGCGGTGGACCAGACGGGCCCGGCGGATGGACTCCTCCAGGGCGGCGCGCACGGCCGGGTCGAGGGCCGCGAGCGCGTCGGTGAGCGCCTGGACCGGGACACGGACGGATTCCAGCCGTACTCCGTCGAACTTCTCCGCGAAGTCGATCAGTGCCGCGTCGCCACGATGATGCACGGCCTCGCAGATCGGACGCACCTTCTCCAGGGCGGCCGAGACGTCGAAGTCGGCTCGGGGCAGCAGGTCGCGCAGGGCGGGGCCCTCGGGGAGGGCGTCGCCGCGCAGATCGATTCGGGAGATCACAGTCCCAATTCTCTCAGACCGGCGCCGGGCCGCGTCCGCGCGTATCAATGGCTGATACAGAACATGGGACAACCGGTGGCACAGAGCGTGGCCGGAACCCGCGAATTCACCCTCACTTTCTGTGTCGAACCCGTCACTCGACGGGCATGAGCCGGGGAACGACGTGTGGGACGGACGTGGGCGGCGGGCCGGGCGGTGACGCCCGTGGCCGGCTCGCGGGAGAGGAGCCGCGGTGACCGAGGCACTGGCGGCGGGTCCGGGCGCCCAGGAGCTGCCGGACGATCTGACCCCGGCCGAGGCGGGCATGTGGCAGGCGTTCCGCAACGGCAGCGTGTACGACCTGAGCAGCGGCGAGTCCGGCGTGGACGACCCGCACGGCGGCGTCCCCTGGGGCCCGGAGCGCAGTGTGCGGGCGCGCGTGGTGTGCTGGCTGCTGCTGGACGGCCCGCCCGCGCTCGCCGGCCGGGTCTCCTCGCTGAAGCTGACCGGGGTGCGGATCACCGGCACGGTGGACCTGGCGGGCGGCACCGTCACGCCGTACGTGGAGCTGCGGTGCTGCCGGTTCGACGACGAGGTCCGGGTGCCGGAGGCGCACTTCACCACCGTGCGCCTGGTGGACTGCGCGGTGCCCCGCCTGGAGGCGGCGCGGGTGCGCACCGAGGGCGATCTGCATCTGGCGCGCTGCCGCTTCCGTACCGGCATCCGGCTGACCGACGCCCGGATAGGCACGGACCTGATGCTCAACCAGGCGGTGGCGCACCGGGACCGGGGCGGGCGGTCCATCGCGGCCGACGGCATGACGGTGGGCCAGGACCTCCAGGCGGAGATGCTGGAGTCGTACGGCGAGCTGCGGCTGCGCGGCGCCCAGGTCGGGGTGTCGCTGAGCCTGCGCGGGGCCCGGCTGTCCAACCCGTACGCCCGGCTGGCGCTGAACGCCCCGCAGCTCACGGTGGAGCGGACCCTCTATCTGACCCCGGCCGCGGTGGGCAGCCCGCTGCTGAGCGGGACGACACCGGCGCGCGGGACGCGGGTGCAGCGGTTCGAGTGCCGGGGCGGGATGCGGCTGGACGACGGACGGTTCGGGGACGCGGTGGACCTGGAGGGGGCGCGGTTCGTGCTCACCGATGACCAGGAGCTGTCGCTGCGCCGGGTGCAGACGCCCGAGCTGCGCTTCCTCGGGGACCGGCCGCCGTCGGGCCGGGTCGTGCTGTCGGGCGCCCGGATCGTCAACCTGGTGGATCATGTGAGCAGCTGGCCGGAGCCGGGGAACCTCCAGATGCGCGGCTTCACGTACGAGAACCTCGTACCGCGCGGCCCCTTCCCGCTGGCCCACCGGCTGGACTGGGTCGCGGCGGCGACCGCCGAGTACCACCCGGAGCCGTACGAGCGGCTGGCGGCCGTGCTGCGGGCGGCCGGGGAGGACGAGGACGCACGCGACGTGCTGCTCGCCAAGCACCGCCGACGCCGTGAGACCCTGCCGCTCGCGGCCAAGGTGTGGGGGTACGCCCAGGACTGGACGGTCGCCTACGGGTACCGGCCGGGCCGGGCCGCGCTGTGGCTCGCGGTGCTGTGGGCGGCGGGCACGCTGGCCTTCACGCACGCCGACCCGCCCCCGGCGCACTCCGAGGACCATCCGGCGTGGAGCCCGGCGCTGCTCACGCTGGACCTGCTGCTGCCGGTGATCGACCTGGGCCAGCTCGACCAGTGGCGGTTGCGCGGTGCGTGGCCGTGGCTGGCGGCGGTGCTGATCATGCTGGGCTGGGTGCTGGCGACGGCGGTGGCGGCGGGGGCGACCCGGCTGCTGCGGCGGAGCTGAGGCGGAGGAATCGCGTGGGGTTCGTGGTGGCTTTTTGGTGGCAGGGGCCTGACAATAGTTGAAAAGCCACCTTTTTACGGTTCCTTGACCCTCGGCGGCACAACCTTCCGCAACTTGCCCCACCCCTCTGGCGCGGGCCCGACCTGCGGACTTTCAATGGTCGGCACCATGGTTCTGCTGCCGGCGTTCCTCCGCCCCACCCGGAAGACACGACGCGCCTCGCGCCCGGACTCCCCCGCACCGGCCGACGACGTCATCCTCGACGCGCCCGACGACCGCCTCTCCCCCGCCCTGGTCTCTGCCGGGCAGGGCGAGTTCACGGTCGCCGCCGCCCTGCTCGCGGCCACCCGCGCGGCGGCCCAGTGGGAGGAGCGCGACGCCTACGCCACCCGGCTCGCCGCCTTCGCCCGCTCCCGCCCCGAGTGGTTCGAGGCGTGGCGGGCGGCCGACCCCGGCGACCCCGGCGTGCTGCTCGTCGGCGCCCAGCTTGCCGTGGACCGCGCCTGG